>URNQ01000266.1 GCA_900549245.1 uncultured Collinsella sp. | reverse complement strand
CGGCGCCGCGCCCGCTGTTTGTTTCCAGACTGTGTATCTGCGCGTTGGGGAACTCGTCTCGCGCGCACGCTATATTGTCAATGGGTTACAGTATGAACGGCGGCTATATGTCCGCCAACGCACGAGGGAGTCGTCAACAAGGAGGATGCACGACGATGCAGCGTGCCAAGCAGATATCGGAGTCTATTGAGCTGGGCATCATCTTGGCGCTCGCCGGTGGCTTTATGGACGTTTATTCGTACATTGGGCGCGACCATGTTTTCGCCAACGCGCAGACGGGCAACATCCTGCTCGTGGGCGTGAGCATCTCGGAAGGCAACTGGGCGCTCGCGGGACGCTATTTCTTCCCTGTGGTGTCGTTTGCCGTGGGCATTATGCTTGCCGACCTGGTTCACGAGCGGTTTGGCAGTGTGATTCACTGGCGCCAGGTGACGGTGTTCTTTGAAGCCGTTATCTTGCTGGGCGTGAGCTTTATTCCCGGTGGCGATTTCAACCTGCTCGCCAACTGCCTCACTTCGTTTGCCTGCGGTATGCAGGTCGAGAGCTTCCGCAAGATCCACGGTCACGGCATCGCCACGACCATGTGCATCGGCAACTTGCGCAACGCGCTGCAAAACGTGGACGATTACATCATCACCCACAGGCGCGGCTTTTTGGAAAACGGCCTGCTGTACTTTGGCGTGATCTTTACCTTTGTGTTTGGCGCCGTGTTGGGCAACTGGTGTATTGAACGCATGGGCCTGTACGCCATTGCGGTGGCGAGCGTGCTGCTGTTTGTTGCGTTTGCCATCATGTTCATCGACCGCGAGCGCGACTTGCGTTTTCGCTGGAAGGTTGCAGCCGAGGCTTGGAAAGAGGGCTGTCGAAAGTAACCGAATGCGGCAAAGGGGCTGTCCCTTTGCCGCATTATTTTTCATCTTCTGTTGAAACGCTTTAACAATTTTGACGTTCTCACGTGTTTTTTGTTTCAAAAGCGTTAGGATGGGATTCATAGCGTGGGGCGTAATGGGTGCCCCGCACACGATGGGAGGCTATCAATGGCTAATCGTTTCGTTCTCAATACCATCTCTTATCATGGTTCCGGCGCCATCAAGGAGATCCCCGGCGAGCTCCAGCGTCGCGGCTACAAGAAGATCTTCGTCTGCTCCGACCCCGACCTGGTCAAGTTTGGCGTTACCGCTAAGGTGACCGACGAGCTTGACGCCGCCGGCATCGCTTGGAGCCTCTACTCCGAGATTAAGCCCAACCCCACCATCCAGAACGTCAAGGACGGCGTCGAGGCCTTCAAGGCCGCCGAGGCTGACGCTATCGTGACCATCGGTGGCGGCTCCTCCATGGACACCGCCAAGGCTATCGGCATCATCATCAACAACCCCGAGTTTGCCGATGTCCGCAGCCTCGAGGGCGTTGCTCCCACTAAGAACCACGCCGTGTTTACCATCGCTGTGCCGACGACCGCCGGTACCGCTGCCGAGGTGACCATCAACTACGTCATCACCGACCCCGAGAAGGTCCGCAAGTTCGTGTGCGTCGACACCAACGACGCCCCCGAGGTCGCCGTCGTCGACCCCGACATGATGGCTTCCATGCCCGCCGGCCTGACCGCCTCCACCGGCATGGACGCTCTAACCCACGCCATCGAGGGCTACACCACCAAGGGCGCTTGGGAGCTCTCCGACATGTTCCACTTTGAGGCTATTAAGCTGATCAGCGAGAACCTGCGCGACTCCGTCGCCGAGGCCAAGTCCGGCCAGCCCGGCTCCGGCCGCGAGGGCATGGCTCTTGGCCAGTATGTCGCCGGCATGGGCTTCTCCAATGTCGGCCTGGGCATCGACCACGCCATGGCTCACACCCTGTCCGCTCACTACGACACCCCGCACGGCGTCGCTTGCGCCATGCTGCTGCCGATCGCCATGGAGTTCAACAAGCCGGTTTGCGCCGAGCGTCTGGCCAAGGTTGCCGTCGCCATGGGCGTTGACACCACGGGCATGAGCACCGACGAGGCCGCCGACGC
>URNQ01000265.1 GCA_900549245.1 uncultured Collinsella sp. | reverse complement strand
TGCTGTGTCCCCCCCCCCGGCCCCGGGGCGGCAAGCCGCACGGCGCCTTCGCTATGAACGCCCGCCTGCGTGGACAGGTGAATCTCGACCCCGGGAATCGCCGTGCGCAGTACACAAGCCAGCCCGGCATCGGCGACAATCAGAGCATCGGCGCCCAGCTCCAGTGCATGAGCTCCCAACGCCACCGCGTCGGACAACTCATCGTCAAACACGAACACGTTGAGCGTCACGTACACACGCACGCCATGGGCATGCGCCACAGCACAGCCGCGCGCAAACTCGTCATCCGTAAAGCCGTGGGCGCTCACACGGGCGTTAAAGCCGCCCAACCCCGCATAGATGGCATCGGCACCCGCGGCGATGGCCGCAAGCATCTGGTCGAGCCCGCCCGCCGGCGCCAGCAGCTCGGGCAGCGCCGCACTGACAACATCCAATCCAGTCTTGTATTGTCCGTTCGGCCCCATCGCCCGAATCGTCATCGACAAACTCCTTACCAAGGTATGCATTCACTCTGAAAAATGCCGTCTTCCAGCATACACGAGGCCTCACGCGCCCCGTTTGGTTTATCGTGTAATAACTTATGTCCATCCTGCCCCGACGGCACATCCACCGTCCGGCACGACATACCTGGAGGTCAATATATGGGTCCTCGCCAACGACAGGGACACAGCCGTTCAAAGACGCACGCCCTGCCCATAATCCTGCTCTCGTTTTTGGGCTTTCTGCTGATTGCGGGCGTGGCGTTTGGCATCGGCATGGTCGGCAACGTCAACCGCTGGCTGTCCGATCTGCCCGACTACACCGACGCCAACGCGTATCTGGTGAGCGAGCCCACCGAGATCGTTGACTGCAACGGCAACAAGATAGCGAGCTTCTACACGCAAAACCGCAAGTCCATCACCAAGGACGAGGTCTCCCCCTACGTGCTGCAGGGCACCGTTGACGTCGAGGACGAGCGCTTCTACGAGCACGGCGGTATCGACCTGTGGGGTATCGCGCGTGCTGCGGTGGCAACCCTCGGCGGCGGGCACGAAGGCGCCTCGACTATCACCCAGCAGCTGGTGCGCAACACCATCCTGCAGGAGGAACAGTTCGACTCGACCATCGAGCGTAAGGTGCGCGAGGCCTACATCGCCATCAAGATGGAGGACATGTACTCCAAAGACGAGATCCTCATGATGTACCTCAACACCATCTATTACGGCCACGGCGCTTACGGCATCGAGGCCGCAGCCGAGACCTATCTGTCCAAGAGCGCCGCCGACCTCACCCTCAGCGAGGCCGCGCTGCTCATCGGCCTTCCCAACTCGCCTTCGCAGTACGACCCCACGGTCAACCCCGACCTGGCGCTGTCTCGCCGCAACAAGGTTCTCGACAACATGCTGCGCCTGGGCCACATCACCCAAGAGGAGCACGATGCCGCACAGGCCGAGCCCATCACCCTCAACGTGACCGAGATTTCGGGCAGCGGCGTCGACGTATACTCGCAGCCCTACTTTGTCTCCTACGTCAAGCAGCTACTGGAGCAGGAGTTCTCGACCGACGTGCTCTTTAAGGGCGGCCTGACCGTCAAGACCACCATCGACCCCACGATGCAGCAGGTGGCAGAGAATGCCGTCCGCGAGCAGCTCGACACGCTCTCGCTTGACGGCCTGGACATGGGCATGGTCGTCGTCGACCCCAAGACCGGCTACATCAAGTGCATGGTGGGCGGCTACGACTACAACGCCGACGAGAACCACGTAAACCATGCCACGGCCAAGCGTCCCGTCGGCTCCACCTTTAAGGCCTTTACGCTGGCAACTGCCATCCAAAACGGCATGAACCCCAACGTCACCCTCAACTGCAACTCGCCGCTCAAGGCCAAGGGCACCACAACCGAGGTACAAAACTACGCCAACCAGAGCTATGGCAACATCACGCTTAAGCAGGCGACGGCATACTCCTCCAACACCGGCTACATCCAGGTGGCGGAAGCCGTCGGCAACAGCAAGATCATCTCGCTCGTCATCGGTGACCG
>URNQ01000264.1 GCA_900549245.1 uncultured Collinsella sp. | reverse complement strand
GTCCCCTAGGGAGGTCCTGCTCGGGCGGGGCAACCGACATCCAGCCGATGCTCTCCTGCAGACGCGGAATCATCAGATTGCGCAGCAGCTCCAGAACGCCGATGGAAAGCAGCGAGCCCAAAATAGCCTGCAGTACGCCCTCGGTGATAAACGGGCCGCGAATGAAGCCGTTGCTGGCGCCGACCAGACGCATAATCGCAATCTCACGACGACGCGCCGTGATGGACAGGCGAATCGTGTTGTTGATGAAGATGAATGCGATAAAGGTCAGAAGGCCAACGAGCACCACGGCGGCGATGCGGATGTAGTTGGTCACCTGGAACAGGCGGCTCACTTCCTCCTGGCCGTACAGCACGCTCGCGTTGACGTCGCCGTCATCCGCGATCTTCTGGAAGTCGGCGTTCTTCTTGAGCTTCTGGGCCGTGCTCTCGACCTTGGACGGATCGTCCATCTCAATTGCAAACGAAGCCGGCAGCGGGTTCTGGCCATCGAGCGCGCTCATGGTGGCGTCGGCGTTGCCCGACATCTTGCTCGTATACTCGGCCAGCGCGTCGTCCTTGTCCTTATAGGTCACGGACTTGACGTTATTCCACGTCTTAAGCTCGGCCTCAAAAGCCTGGACATCGGCCTGATCGGCGTCATCGCTAATGAACGCGTTGATGACAACCTGATCCTCGACGGTGCCGATCACGGAGTTCAGCATCGCGGAACCCATGATGAACAGGCCGATGATAAACAGCGAAAGGAAGATCGTGATGACGGCGCCGAGCGAGGTGGTCCAGTTACGGAAGAAGTGGCTCATTGCCTCTTTGAGCGAGTAGCCCACGTTAGTTGGTGCCATAGTTGCCGTAACCTCCCCTCTCCTGGTCGCGGATTACGTGGCCGCCCTCGAGGGCGATCACGCGACGGTGCATGCTATCGACCATCTCGCGGTCGTGCGTGGCGACGATCACGGTGGTGCCGGTGCGGTTAATGCGCTCGAGCAGCTTCATGATGCCCAGCGAAATCGCCGGGTCGAGGTTGCCCGTGGGCTCGTCACAGATCAAAAGCGGCGGGCGGTTGACCATGGCGCGGGCAACGGCAACGCGCTGCTGCTCGCCACCGGAAAGCTGATCGGGCAGCGAGTCCATCTGATCAGCCAGGCCGACCAGACGCAGCACCTCGGGAACCTGGCTGCGAATAACGCCCTTGGGCTTGCCGATGCACTGCAGGGCAAACGCCACGTTTTCGTAGGCAGATTTTTGAGGCAGAAGCTTAAAGTCCTGGAACACGGCGCCAATCTGACGACGCAGGAACGGAACCTTGCGATTCTTGATCTTCATGAGGTCCTGACCGGCAACCAGGATGCGGCCGCTCGTCGGCTTGACGTCGCGGTTGAGCGTCGACAGCAGCGTGGTCTTACCCGAGCCGGAATGACCGACCAGGAAGACGAACTCGCCCGGATAGATCTCGATGTTGATGTCGTCGAGTGCAGGCTTGTTGGGCTGTGCCGGATAGATCTTGGTGACATGCTCCATAAGGATGACGGGCTCGACACCGGCCTGCTTGGCCATCTTCTTGCGGCTGGCTTGCGGATCGATGGGCGCAAACACCGACGTAAAATCGGGGTTGTTGAGCGCGTTATCGAGGCTTGCGACCTCGGCGGCCTGATCGCTCTCGACCACCGGGACAGCAGGCTGCGTGGGATCGGGAATAGCGGCAAAGAGACCGGACTGCGCAGGCTGAGGAACCGGCGTCGCAGGGGCCATGGGGTCGGGAATGCCGGCCATGGTAGGCTGCGGCGTGGCGGCGCCAGCCTGAGGCTGCTCCACGCGAGCGGTCACGGCCTGAACGGGCTCAAAACCCGCCGTGCCGGAAAGCGCGACATCGCTGGTGGGATTGTAGGCAAAGGGATCGGATGCCGGCTGTGCCTGATCTGCCGGCTGAGCGGGGGCCTGAGCAACAGGCCGGCCCTCTGAATCCGGAGTGGCGAAACGACTGCCCTGGACGCCCGTCTGCGTCTTGGGGGCATCATCGCCCGCACC
>URNQ01000263.1 GCA_900549245.1 uncultured Collinsella sp. | reverse complement strand
CAAAGTCGATCAGGCACAGGTCAAAGGTGCCCTCGGCAAGCTGCCGGTCAAGCGGTAGACGCGCCGTACGCACCATAATATTAGCGGGCGAGATATCGCGATGGACAAAGCCCTCGCCCACCAGGCTCATACGGCAGAGCAGATCGAACAGGTCGCGACCCAGACGCGCCGCCACAAGCGGCGACAGGCGTCCGGCATCGTCCACGGCAAGTCGCGAACGCAAGCGGGCAAGCGTCTCGCCCTCGACCCATTCCATGACAATTGCAGGCACACCGTCGACCTCGCCCCAGCCATAGAGGCGGGGAAAGCCCTTAAGGCCCGAAAGGGCGCGATGGCATTCGTATTCCTCGCGAAACGCCGCCTTGAACTTGGCGACCAGCGCCTCGTGAGCGGCATCGTCGTCAAACTCATCGCGCGTCGGCAAGATGAGCTGCTTGAGCGCCACGGCCTCGCCTTGGGCGTTGACGGCACGCGTCACGCGGCCGATACCGCCACGGCGCATGGTGGCATCGTCGGCAAACAGCATCGTAAAACGACGCAGATAGGCAGGCAGTTCGTCCTGACCGAGCGCAATGGCCGGCTCAAACCCGTCGACACGCGCCAGGCGCAGGCCGACCATGGGATCGCGACCGAGCGATTGTGGTGTGGTGGATGCAAGATCGGTCATCATAGGGCAAGCGCCGCCATGTTATTGTTGAAGTTACCGAGCGCAACGTCATCATCGCCGTAATGGCCGACCCATTGACATAGGTTGGTGTAACAGCCCCACAGATTGGCATACTGCTGATACCACTTTGACCGGGGCGAGAATGTCTGACGACCGAACTCGGCTCGAATGACAAACATCTCCCCGACCAGGCTGTCGCACGGCTTGGGATCTCCCGTAGAGTTATAGGTCGAAACCACGTCATTGGCACGAGAAACATAGCCGTCGAGCATGTTGTACTTGGTCACAAGCCAACGGTGAATGCTCTCTTCCTCAGCAGCGGAAAGGCCACCGGAGTTTGCATCGTTGTCAGTGTTTCCGCCCGTCGAGCCGCCGTTTCCAGACCCTCCGGCAGAGGAACCCGACCCAGAGCCGCCGCCCGAACTCGATGAATCCGAGCCGGAGCCAGAAGTATCCGAGCTACCGGGCTTTCCGGACTGCTGGGCGTCCTGCTCCTTCTGCTGCTCGACCTTATTCACCGTTGCCGCCACGCTATTGTTGGACAACCGATCGATGATCTTGGTGTTGGTGAGCACGATGGTTTTGCCATTGGCAAGCGTGACTTCGTTGTCCGGGGCCTCGGCGCCGTCCGCATCATCGGTACCAAACACAATATGCGCGACCACACTTGCCCAAGCATATCCAGTCGTGGTGCCCAGATCACTTTTGACCTCATGCCCCACGCGCGGTTCGCGTGCGGCATGTGCCTGCATCATGGGCGGCACGGTCATGCCATAGGCAGAAACGCCAGCTATGACCAGCACCAGAGAGCAAGACAGCAGTGCGTACGCCCGCGGCGCCAAGCCCAGTCGGCGTCGCATGCGCACCGCGGTGCCGCGCTTTGTCTGAGTGCCACCGGGCCGCATGCGTTCTCCTCCAACAAAAACACGCCGCTCGGGAGCGGCGCATTCATTCGAATCCATATTTGAGTGTATCAGCGAACCCAAAAGGTTGCGCAACGAATGGGCAAATTAAGGATGCGAGTGGAAGCATCCATGCGATAAGCGGATACAAAGCATCTTTGTTGCACAACAAACTTACAGTCGCACGGGGAAATTATGGCTACCCCGTGCGTCGCGAGGAAAACATACGGCAGGAGCAGGCTCGCCACCTAAATCGCGCGACGGGCCTCGATGGCACGCCCAAGCGTAAGCTCGTCGGCATACTCCAGGTCGCCGCCCACGGGAAGGCCGCTTGCCAGACGCGACACCTCGACGCCCAACGGCTTGATGGTACGGGCCAGATAGCTCGCCGTGGTCTCGCCCTCAATATTGGGGTTGGTGGCGATGATGACCTCATGGATATCCTCGTGGCCCAAGCGTGCCAGCAGCTC
>URNQ01000262.1 GCA_900549245.1 uncultured Collinsella sp. | reverse complement strand
CGAGTGAGCAGCCGATAGCAGGGGAGTGCGACTGGCCAAAGATGCTTAAGTGCAAAACGTTGCCAAAGGTCGAGGACATGCTATTCCTCCTCGAGCGTGACCTTGCCGCCCAATAGGCGGTAGTGGTCGAAGAAATCAGGATAGGACTTGTTGACGGCCTCGGCGCCGTGGATCACGACCTCGCCGGTGGCGCGACTCGCGGCGATGGCGGCCATCATGGCGATGCGGTGGTCGTTGTGCGAATCGACCTCGCCGCTGGTAAAGGCATCGACGCCCTTGATGATGAGGTCGTCACCGGCGATGCGCACCTGCGCGCCCAGCGCGGTGAGCTCGCGGGTGGTGGTGACCAGACGGTCAGATTCCTTGATGCGTAGGCGTGCGCAGTCACGGATGAACGTGCGGCCCCGAGCAAGGGAAGCCACGGCCGAGATGACGGGCACCAGGTCGGGGATGTCGTGCGCGCTCATCTCAAAGCCGGCGAGCTTGTCGGACTGCACGGTGGCGGCGTTGGTGGAGCGCACGATGCGGGCGCCAAAGCGCGAGAGCGCGGCAAGCACGTTGCGGTCGCCTTGCGCGGAGCTAAGCGACACGCCTTCCACGGTGATTGGTTCGGTGCCGATGGCGCCGGCACACAGCCAAAAGGCCGCATTGGACCAATCGCCCTCGACGGCCACACTGCCGGGCGTGCGGTATGAGCCGCTGCTCACGCGGAAGTTCGTGATCTCGGGCTGGCCATCTTTGGCGGGGATGCGCTCGACGTTGACCTCGACGCCGAAGGCCTTCATGGCCTGGATGGTCAGGTTGATGTAGGGGCGGCTCTCGATAAGGCCGCATACCTGTACGCAGGAGGGCTGGGCCAGCAGCGGGGCTGCCAGCAGCAGGCCCGAGATGTACTGCGAGCTCACGTTGCCCGGCAGGATAAAGGTGCCCGGGCGCATACGGCCGCTCGTCTTGAGCGGAAAGCCGCCCAGACCCTGCAGGTCGCAGCCGGCGGCGATGATCTCGTCGGAAAGCGGGGAGAGCGGGCGTGCACCCAGACGGCCTTGGCCCACAAAAGTGGCCTCTGCGCCCAGCGCGCAGGCGACGGGCAGCATAAAGCGCAGCGTGGAGCCGCTCTCGCCGCAGTCGAGCGTACCGCCGGCAAGTGCCTTGAGCAGGCCGAACTCAATGCTCTTCATGGTGGGGTGGACCTGGAAGCCATCCTCGACGGTCTCGATGCGGGCACCGAGCGCCGTGAGGCAGCGGACCGTGGCCTCGATGTCGGCGCAGGTGGTGTTGCAGGTGACGTGCGTCTCGCCGTTGGCAAGCGCAGCGCAGATGATCAGGCGATGCGCCATCGACTTGGACGCGATGGCGGGAACGGTGCCCTTGAGCGGGGACGGGGTGATGCGGGCTAGCATGCGGATGCGTCTCCCTTCTGGCCGAGGCCCTCGGCAATGAGTTCGTGGAAAGTGGAAAGCGGTGTGCGGTCGATGCTGCAGCGGCCAATGCCGTGCGGAATCACCAGGTCGATGGTGTCGCCCGCGCGCTTCTTGTCGTGGAGCGCCTCGGCAAAGACGGTATCGGCATCTAGGTCACAGCGGGTCGTGAGGCCATGACGGGCGCAGAGTTCCTCAATACGACCGGGCAGTGCGGCATCGCAGACGCCGTGCAGGGCCGCGGCGCGCGTGATGATGCCCATGCCGATCGACACGCAGTTGCCGTGTCCCAGCTCAAAGTGCTCGCAGGCCTCGACGGCGTGTCCGGCGCTGTGTCCAAAGTTGAGGAGCTTGCGCTGGTTGGTTTCGCGCTCGTCGGCGACGACCACGGCGCGCTTGATGTCGATATTGCGGGCAATGATAAGCGCCACGCGAGCCACGTCCTGGTTGAGCAGCTCCAGCGTGAGCGGGGTCTTCTCCAGCTCGGCGAAAAGCTCCGGGTCGGCGATTACGGCGTGCTTGACGACCTCGCCGCAGCCGTCGGCGAACTGCTCGGGCGTGAGTGTGGCCAGACACCCCACGTCGGCGATAACCACGCTCGGCTGCCAAAAGGCGCCGGCCA
>URNQ01000261.1 GCA_900549245.1 uncultured Collinsella sp. | reverse complement strand
CTGGGCCGCTACGCCCTCGTTGTGTCGCCCGATCTGTTCCTCGACCTGCAGCGCTTGCAGCCGAACACCGGCCTGCTGGAGATCGACCGCATCAAGAAGCTCATCGGCGACAACGTGTACATGACCAGCGTCATGGGTCCCGGCAAGGCCGTGCTCGTGTGCGCCGAGCCCGAGTATCTGGACCTTGCCATCGGCCTGGACCTGTCGGTGGGCTACCTGGAGCTCGCGGACTTCAACCATACGTTCCGCATCATGGAAACGGCCGCCCTCCGCGTGAAGGACCCCGCCGCCATCGTGGTATTCGCGTAAACGCGCGGCGCACCCGCAACCTGCACCGCACAAGGAGCCGGCAATCGCGCCGGCTCCTTTTTCATGCAAGATCCTCGATGCCGAACGCCTCTTTGCCGTCGTCGCTCAGCTTGAACTTGAGCGGGCGCAGGGAAACCGCTTCGACGAAGTTTGCGCGTTCGAGCTCGAGCGCGTACTTGCGAGCGCTCTGGGGCGTGACTTCGAGATAGGCCGCGATATCGCGGAGGGTCACTTCGGGGCTCGACCCGAAAAGCGCGACCTGCACCATCTGATACAGCACACCGCAGGCGCGATCCGACAGCGCCCCACGAAGCCGGATCTCTTCGAGACGGCCCTCCGCCGTCGACAACGCGTCGCGGCGCGTTCCCAATTCTGCGACAAGCTCTTCTTGCGCGATTCGCACCAAGTCCATCATCTGGAGCACGAAGAAAGTAGCCTCGCCGTGGTTGAGCGGATCTTCCGTCACCGAAAAGGCCTTGTAGTACGCTCCTTTGTGCTCGGCTATGACACGGCAGAGCGACAGCGTGGTGGGCAGTGACAAGGGATTGCTCAGGTAGAGGGCCAGCAGGAACCGTCCCGTTCTTCCGTTGCCGTCGTAGAACGGATGGATGTACTCGAACAGGTAATGGGACAACAGCGCGCTGTACACTTCGGGCATGTCTTCAGACGACACGAGGTCGATCATCTTGTCGAGATACGACACGATGGCGTCCTCCGGCTCGACGCCCCGATGAACCACGCGATCGGTTGGCGCCTTGATATCGACGCCGAATTTGCGGAACAGCTGGCCGTCGGGAGCGTCCCCCGCTTTCAGCGTGCCGGCGACGACCGCGTCGTACAGCGCGCGGATGTCCGCAGGCGTTTCGGGCAGGGCGACATCGCCGCTGGCAAGACCAAGATATAGGTTCGCGAACTCGATGAACTGCTTCGTACGACGATCTTCCCCGTCGCCCCCCTCGATGCCTTCGAGCGCTTCCTCTATCTGCTTGCGCGTGCTTTGAACGCCTTCCATCTTGTTCGTGCATACCACCTCGTCGACGATGAGGTTGCGCACGTACGCGCCGCATGCGATGCCCGGCAGATCGCGCCACAGCTGCGAGACCTTGCGCTCGGTACGGAGAATTTTCTCGGTGGCGATTGAAAGCTCGCGAGGCACGGCGAGGAACAGCTCGTCGGCGCCCACATCGATCCCGGTGCGAAACGACGAAGGGGCCGTCAGACGCGTCTGCGCTTCATGCTCGTTCTCGCTCTTGCGATTGCTCGATGTATTTTCGTGAAACAGTCTGTCGAGCCTTTTGTAAGACAAAGTGCACCCTCCTCCGTCTCTAATCATGAATTCTGATGACTTTTCATGATTATAACGTCAAAAGGCACATTCTAATCGTGATAATATCATATTTTTCACGATTAGAGATATCTCGTCTTCTTTCTAGTACTAAAAGTTGCTGCTTTTCACGATTACAGCTTCTCCTCGTTCTTTTGCCTGTGGCGGATGACGAGGTTGCGCCACACGACGTAGGCGCCGAGGACGAACGCGCCCACGTAGCCCAGCACGCCCAGCAGGGGCACGCCTAAAAACTGCGGGTGCATGTTCGTGGTGGCAAGCAGGCTCGATCCGATGAACAACCCGGCGGAGATGAGCGCCATAGCCACCGTGCCGCTGACGGAGTAGAGCGCGGCGATGGCATCGATGGGAATGCCCAGATCGGCGCCGACGCGCACCTGGCCGCGATCGATCATGTCGAGCGTGTGCGATGCCTGGGTGGGCAGGCGCACCGCGGC
>URNQ01000260.1 GCA_900549245.1 uncultured Collinsella sp. | reverse complement strand
GGCTTCTTCGCGGCCCGTGTCGGTGAGTTCTACGTCGGTCCAGCCGGTGAACAGGTTGAGTTTGTTCCACTCGGATTCTCCGTGACGGATAAGGACAAGTTGCATTGTCTGTCGGTCTGCTCGGTGCGCCATAGGGGCCTCCTTGATCTGGCACGGTGTGCGTGCCGTTTGCTTGACGCCGCAAAGGATACCCGTTTTAAGCTTAAAAGTTAACCAAGACTAACAAAATTGTTGTATTTGAATAGGATGATGAAGGGGGGCTGCGAACTGTCTTGATCTGTAACAACTAGGGATGGAAATTGGGCCTAGGTGTTACGGATCGAGACAAACTAAAACCGTCCCGCAGAAAATCTCAATCTGTAACATCTAGGCGCCAAAATTGGGTCTTCCTGTTACAGATTGAGATGTTTGAAGCGGTGAGCTTACAGGCCGAACTTGGGCGTCTTGTTGCCGCCCTTGAGGCCTGCTGTGTCGAGCCCCATCATGCAAAAGTCCGCATGGCCCTTGTTTCCAGAATGATTCAAAGGGGCCAGATGCATATGTGCCGGCTGTCCCTGCACTAAAACGTGTACGTCAGCCTCCAAAGATGTCAAATTTCGACATGTTTGGGGGCTGACGTACATGTTTGATAGCAAGACGTTGATGGTCGGTGTGCGTTACGCGATTGTTTCGAAACGGGTGGGAAACACAACGGGTCGGCGATGCTCCTAGTATGCCTATTCAACTGACTGTCTAAATATCTAGGGGAGGATCGCGATGCAGGCAGATTCCGCTCAGCAGCAGGGCCTTTATCGCCCCGAATTCGACCACGATGCATGTGGCATCGGCGCGCTTGCCGATATCAACGGTGAGCGCCATCACCAGATTCTGGACGATGCACTGTCCATTCTGGTCAACTTGGAGCACCGCGGCGGTACGGGACTCGAGAAGAACACCGGCGACGGTGCCGGTATCCTGTTCCAGGTTCCGCATCACTTTTTCCGCAAAGAAGCTCAAAAGTGCGGCCAGATTCTGCCGGCAGAGGGCGACTATGGCGTGGCAATGCTGTTCTTTCCGCAGGACGACAAGGGCGTAGAGGATGCCCGCCGCGTGTTTGAGGAGGGCTGCGCCGAGGCCGGCGTGCCGCTGCTCTTTTGGCGCGAGGTGCCGGTCGACCCGCACGACCTGGGCGAGACGGCCCGCGCCTGCATGCCCACTATCCTGCAGGCCTTCCTGGGCCGCCCCGACGACACGCCCGCCGGCGATGCCTTCGAGCGTCGCCTGTACGTGTGCCGCCGCACCATCGAGAAGAAGGCCGACGCCGAGTTTGCCCTGCGCGACAAGATCTTCTATGTGTGCTCCATGAGTTCGCGCACCATCGTGTATAAGGGCATGCTTGTGGCCACGCAGATGCGCCGCTTCTTCATCGACCTCAACGACGCCGCCGTCAAGACGGCCGTGGCGCTCGTCCACTCGCGCTACTCCACCAACACCACGCCCAGCTGGGAGCGCGCGCACCCCAACCGCTTTATCATCCATAACGGCGAGATCAATACCCTCAAGGGCAACGTCAACTGGATTCGCGCCCGCGAACCCAACCTGTACAGCCCCGTGCTGCAGCACGATCTTGAGCGCGTGATGCCCATCATCAACCGCGAGGGTTCCGACTCCGCGATTCTGGACAACGTGCTTGAGTTTTTGGTCATGAACGGTCGCCCGCTCACGCGTGCCGCGTCCATGTTGCTGCCCGAGCCGTGGGACCACAACGACAGCCTGAGCGAGGAGCGCCGCGCCTACGACGCCTACCAGTCCATGCTCATGGAGCCGTGGGACGGCCCGGCGGCCATCGCCTTTACCGACGGTCGCACGCTGGGCGCCGCCCTCGACCGCAACGGCTTGCGCCCCGCCCGCTACTACGTGACGCGCGACGGCCGCTTTATGCTGGCGAGCGAGGTGGGCACCATCGAGGTGCGCCCCGAGAACATCCTGACGAGCGGCTGCTTGGGACCGGGTCAGATGCTCGAGGTCGACTTTGCCCGCGGCCGCGTGATCTACAACGACGAGCTGCGCGCCCGTTACGCCAAGGAAAAGCCCTGCCGTGATTGGATTGCCGAG
>URNQ01000259.1 GCA_900549245.1 uncultured Collinsella sp. | reverse complement strand
TCTCGGGCAGCCGCCAACACGGCCAAGGCCGAGGCTTTCGCTGCCGAGAAGGCGGCTCTCGAGGCCTTCCGCGGCAAGCCGTCCGTGACTGCCGACGGCATCAAGAAGATCATTGCCTGCAACATCGGCAACCCCGATGACGTGCCCAACGCGCTCGATCACGACGCCGAGGCTATTGGCCTGTTCCGTTCCGAGTTCCTGTTCATGGACTCTGCTGAGCTTCCTTCCGAGGAGGAGCAGTTTAACGCCTACCGTAAGGTCGCCAGCGCGCTCAAGGGCGCTCCGGTCATCATCCGCACGCTCGATGTGGGTGGCGACAAGGAGATTCCGTACCTGCACATGGTCAAGGAAGAGAACCCCTTCATGGGCTTCCGCGCCGTGCGTTACTGCCTGGCCAACCCCGACCAGTACAAGGTCCAGCTCCGCGCCCTGCTGCGCGCTAGCGCCTTCGGTGACGTCAAGATCATGATCCCGCTCGTCACCTGTGTCGAGGAGGTCTTGGCTGTCAAGGAGCTTGTCGAGCAGTGCAAGGCCGAGCTGACCGAAGAGGGTCGCAAGTTCAACGAGAACATCGAGGTCGGCATCATGGTCGAGACGCCTGCCGCCTCGCTGCTCGCCGACCGTCTGGCCGAGGTCGCCGACTTCTTCTCCATCGGCACCAACGACCTGATCGGCTACACCATGTGCGCCGACCGTGGTAACGACACCATCTCCAACCTGTACCAGGTTTACTATCCCGCCGTGCTCCGCTCGCTCAAGAACATCATCGAGAGCGGCGTGAAGGCCGGCATCATGGTCGGTATGTGCGGCGAGGCTGCTGCCGATCCGCTGCTCGAGCCGCTGCTGATCAGCTGGGGCCTGGAGGAGTTCTCGATGAGCGCTCCGTCCATCCTGCGCGCCCGCAAGACCATCAGCCAGTGGACCAAGGCCGAGTGCGACGAGCTCGCCGAGAAGGCGCTAACCTGCAACACCGCTGCCGAGGTCAAGGCACTGCTCGAGTCCGCAGCTCGCTAATTTGGTATCAGAGGTAACCGCGTGGTTGGAATGGGCCGACCACGCGGCCCTCACATATACAGGGGGTACTGTAAATGTTCTACACGCTAACCGCTAACCCGGCTGTCGACATGACGGTTTCGAGCTCTCCGCTCGAGCCCGACGAGAACGTCCGCACCGGCTCGGCCAGCTACACGGCTAACGGCAAGGGCCTCGACGTGTCCTTCGCCTTTAAGAAGATGGGCGTCGACACCGTCGCGCTCGGCTTCTTCGCCGGCTTCACGGGCAAGTTTATCGTCGAGGAGGTCATGAACCTGGGTTGCCTCTGCCGCCCGGTCTGGACCGACGGTATCACGCGCATCAACACCTACGTCAACGATGGCCAGCACGAGTACGGCATCTTGAACCCTGGTGCTCCGATCACGCCGCAGCACCAGGAGGAGCTCTACAACATCCTGGACACCGCGGGCGACCTTGAGTGCCTGATCGTCTCCGGCTCCGTGCCTCCCAAAGCTACGCCCGACTTCCTGGCTCAGGTCATGGAGCACGCTCAGGCCCGTGGCGCCGACGTCGTCCTGGACCTGTCCTCCGACAAGCTCAAGGAGCTCGCTCACAAGAAGCCGCTGCTCATCAAGCCGAACCATCACGAGATGAAGGCCATCTTCGGCGTGCCGGTCGACACCGACGACGAGGTCCGCGTTGCCATGAAGCTGGCTCACGAGGCTGGCGTCCAGAACGTGCTGCTCACCCGTGGTAGCCGCGGTGACGCCTACTTCTCCAACGGCGAGGACATCTGGTATGCCAAGCGTGAGTTCAACATCAAGCTGGTCTCTTCCGTCTGCGCCGGCGACTGCACCCTCGCTGCGTTCCTGCACAAGTGGTACAGGGATCGCGACAACGTCGAGGAGGCCATGAAGCTCGCTATGGCCACCGGCGCCAACGTTGCCGAGTCCGTCGGCATCGGCGACTTCGGCCACGTCGATGAGTACAGCAAGCGCGTTGCTGTCCGCAAGCTCGATCGTCAGTAATCGAAACGCGACATATTCGTGCGCATGCGGCGCCCCGGTTTTGAACTGCACCCCAAAACTTGGACGGCTTAAATAAGAACTACGCCGCAAGGGACT
>URNQ01000258.1 GCA_900549245.1 uncultured Collinsella sp. | reverse complement strand
CGTGCCCTCGGATTGGGTCATAGTGTCTGTCGTGGCCGGGGGAGTAAGTCTTCCGTTCTTTTCACTAATCGATCGATTCGTCCCAGGAGGCTCGAGCCCGAGAGGGGGCGAGCGTTTGGGGCGTGGCTGCGGCGTTGATTGCCGTGAATGTCAGCTTTGGGCGTATTATCGTGGGCATCTCACAAAACCTCGTTGCAAGGGAGACACACCCCATGGCTACAGAAAAGTCCTCTTCGCGCTCATGGATGTCCGATGCCGCGATTTATCAGATCTACCCGCGCTCGTTTAAGGATTCGACTGGTTCGGGTCTGGGCGATATCGCGGGCATTACCCAGCAGATGGACTATCTTGAGCGGCTGGGTATCGAGGCCATCTGGCTGAGTCCGTTTTACCCATCGCCTCTTGTCGATGGCGGCTATGATGTGGCGGACTACTGCGATGTCGACCAACGTCTCGGCTCGCTTGACGACTTCGATGACATGATCGCCGCGGCTCACGCGCGCGGCATCAAGGTCATCGTCGACATCGTACCCAACCATTCGTCCAAGCAGCACCCCTGGTTCAAAGCCGCTCTTGCTGCCGGCCCCGGATCGCCCGAGCGCGCCCGCTATATCTTCCGCGATGGTCGCGGCGAGCATGGCGAGCTGCCTCCCACCAATTGGAATGCCAACTTTGGCGGCCGTGCCTGGACGCGTGTTGCGGACGGTCAGTGGTATCTGCACATGTTTACGCCCGAGCAGCCGGACTTTGACTGGTCATGCCCCGAGGTTCGCGCGTTCTTTTGCGACGTTCTAGCGTTTTGGAGCGATCGAGGCGTTGATGGCTTTCGCATTGATGTGGCACACGGTCTCGCCAAGGATCTCGACCGCGATGATCTCGACCAGTGGCATCTCGCCGAGGGCGATGACATGGTTGACGACGGCACCCATCCGCTGTGGGATCGCAACGAGGTTCACGAGATCTATCGCGAGTGGCGCCGCGTGTTCGACCGCTATAATCCGCCGCGCAGCGCTGTTGCCGAGGCGTGGGTGCTGCCCGAGCGCCAGTATCTCTACGCGCGCCCCAGCGAGCTTGGCCAGACATTTAACTTTGAGTTCGCCAAGGCCACTTGGACCTATGATGACATGCACGCTGCAATCGAGGAGGGCTTGAAGGCAGCCATCGAATCCGATTCCGCCTCGACCTGGGTACTTTCCAACCACGACGTGCCTCGTGTGGCGACGCGCTTCGCCCTGCCGCAGATCAAGGCGACGCGCTACCACCAGATTGCGCTCGACTGGCTCTTACGCGACGGGTCGTCTTATGACGAGGACCGTGAACTCGGCGAGCGCCGCGCGCGGGCGGCCCTTTTGCTTGAGCTGGCGCTTCCGGGCTCGGCATACGTGTATCAGGGTGAGGAGCTCGGCCTTTTTGAGGTGGCCGATATCCCGTGGGCTGCACTCGAAGATCCCACTGCGACCAATACGCACGGATCGAAGCGCGAGAAGGGGCGCGACGGCTGTCGTGTGCCCCTGCCGTGGGTGGCGACGGACGATCCCGCGCAGGGCGGATCGTTTGGATTTTCGCCGATGGACGCCGATGCGGCGCCCCATCTGCCGCAGCCTGCATGGTTTTCCGATTACGCTGCCGATAGGGAAGAGGCGGACCCGACATCGATGCTTGCGCTCTATCGTGACGCCCTCTGGCTGCGGCGCAAGCTGCGCGGGCGCGCTAACGATCTTGCGTGGCTCGATCTTGACGGGCGCACCGGCCTTGCGGATGGTGCCGAGGGCGCTGAGGGCGGCGTCATCGCCTATCGCCGCGACAACGGCTGGGCGTGTGTGACGAACTTCGGTGCAGCACCCGTGGAGCTGCCGGCGGGCAAGGTCCTGCTCACCTCATCACCGCTTGCAGACGGCAGGCTTGCGCAGGACAGCTCTGCCTGGATCATGCTCGCTGAGTTGTAGGGGGCCTCTTGCGGCGAGTTTGCGTTTGCCCGCGCTTTCCATGGTGGCTGATGTCTTCGCGAGGTTCGAGAGGGCGTCGCAAAACTTTTCAAAAAAAGTTCTTGCATAGGATGCGGGTATCACGTAAGATTAATCCTCGTAAGCGGACATGGCTCAGTTGGTAGAGCACAACCTTGCCAAGGTTGGGGTCGCGGG
>URNQ01000257.1 GCA_900549245.1 uncultured Collinsella sp. | reverse complement strand
TGCAATTGGTCCGTTGCCCCCGCCGCCCAAGCGGAGCCGCTCGCCTTTGTGATGCTCATCCTGACCAACGCCATCCTCACCGGATGCGCTTGGGCCAGCATCGCCCGCGACCGCATCGCCCCGCGCGTCTTTGCGTTCGCCGAGCCCGACGCCCCCGCCCCCACCGGCAAGCTCGCCCGCCTGCGCGGCGCCTTTGTGGGCAAACCGCTCGTCGCCGCCGTCCTGTGCCTGCTGCTCGCCGGCGTCTTTGCGCTGCTGGGCATGGAGGTCTCGTCCAACCACGACTTTACCTGGGTCTACCCCCTGTGCATCCTGCTCGAGTGGGCCATCATCGCCACACTCATGACTGGCTTGTTCTTCCTATTCCAGCGCCACGGCGCAGCTCCCGCGGTCCTGGCCTTTGCCCTCTTTGTCCTGGGCATTGCCGAGTTCTTTGTCATCACGTTTAAATCCATGCCCATCCAGCCGGGCGACCTTTCGGCCATCTCCACCGCCGCCGCAGTCGCCGGCACCGGCTACACCTTCTCGATCTCGCTGTTCTGCGTGCTATCCATGGGCTTTACCGCCATCGCCATGCTGCTGTGCGAGTACGCCGGCCTGGTCGCGCCGCACCGTCAGAAGGGCGCCGCCAACGCCAAGCGCATGTTGCTCACCAACCTGCTCGTGGCGGTGCTGTGCCTGGGCGGCGTGACCGCGCATGTCACGCTCATCGACTACTACAACACCCTCGGCATCACCGTCTACACCTGGCGTCCGCTCGAGAGCTACTGGCGCGAGGGCTATCTGCCTGCCTTTATTAGCGCGGCACAGTCCATCAAGCCGCCCAAACCCGCCGACTATTCTGTCGATGACGCCAAGGCCACGCTCAAAAAGTACGCCAAGGCCTACGACAAATCCGACACGGCCAAGAGCGACGAGCGCGCCGCCGCAAAGGAGCAGTTCGACAGCGAGAAGCCCACGGTCATCGCTATCATGAACGAGACGTTCTCGGATTTGTCGATCTACCAGAACATGCGCGCCGGCTACGAAGGTCCGCAGTACTTTAAGAACCTGTCCAACTGCCTCAGCCGCGGAAAGCTCTACGTGAGCGCCTACGGCGGCGGCACGGCCAATACCGAGTTTGAGTTTATGACCGGCAACTCCATGGCCAACCTGGGCTCGGGCGTGTACCCCTACACCATCTACAACATGGAAACGACCGGGAATCTGGCAGAGCAGTTCAAATTGCTCGGCTATTCCACCACGGCCATGCACCCCAACCACGCGACCAACTGGAACCGCGAGAACGTCTACAAGGACTTTGGCTTTGACCAGTTCCTGTCCATCAACGATTTCCAGGGCGCCGATACCCTGCGCGGCATGGTGACCGACCAGGCGACCTACGACAAGATTCTGGAGCTGCTCGACCAGAACGCCAATCCGCAGTTCATCTTCGATGTGACCATGCAGAACCACTCGGGCTACGACACGGGCCTGTTGCCGGTCGACAAGCAGATGCACCTGAACATCGACACGACCGACCTGGACGCTAAGACCGTCGAGGACGGCACGCTCTCCGATGTTGACGAGTATGTCTCGTGCATCGAGCAGTCCGACCAAGCGCTGCGTTACTTCCTCAACGCCCTGAGCAAGCTCGACCGCAAGGTGGTCGTGGTGTTCTGGGGCGACCACCAGCCGTTCTTCCCGTCCAAGTTCAATGACAAATGGTTTACCGACGAGGATGATGCCACGCACCAGGAGCGCTTGTGGCAGACCGACTACATCATCTGGGCTAACTACGACGTTGCCGGTTGCGACCAGACGAGCGAGGTCGACGACCTGTCCACCAACTACCTGTCCACGCAGCTCATGCAGCTGATCGGCGCACCGCTGACCGACTACCAGAAGGCGCATATGACGCTGCGCGAGTCGCTGCCCGCTATCAACTCGGTGGGCTACGAGGACGCCAGCCTGCGCTGGGCGCTCTCCTCCAACGTCACCGGTGACGACGCCGCTGCCGCAGCCGCCACCAAGGCGCGCGAGGATTACGCCAAGATGCAGTACTACGAGATGTTCCGCGACGGCAAGAACGTCTATACCGAGCACTTCCAGACCGAGGCCAACGAGACCGACCCCAACCTGGCGCCGGGCACAACCAAGATCAAATAGCGACTAGCTGCGAGTTCATAACTGAAACGTCTGTCCGGGCGGAGGCATATAAGGTTCATCGCGAGTTCCGCACGCAAAGAAGGCCACTTAATGTGGCCTTCGTCTTGCGCAGGACTG
>URNQ01000256.1 GCA_900549245.1 uncultured Collinsella sp. | reverse complement strand
TGAATACCAGCACAACGATATGCCGACCGGCTACAAGTACCGCGAGGTCACTGTCGGCATGCGCGGCGATGTGCCCGACGATGAGGTCCAGGCCATCCTGGACGAGGCCGGCTGCGGTCTGATCTGGGCTTGCAACGGCCATCTGACTCACCTGTCCAAGCCGACGACGCTTGAGCTCGATCGCGTCGAGGACGGTCGCGCATTCAACATCAACCCCGCGGGCCTCAACAAAGGCGTTGCCATTGCGCGCTTCTGCGAGCACCTGGGGATCGAGCGCGAGGAGACGCTCGCGCTCGGCGATTCCGAGTCCGACTTCTACATGGCCGATCACGTGGGCACGTTCTGCCTGGTCGAGAATGGCCTGACGAGCGCCGGCGCGCCCGAGTTCCTGGCTGCTTGCGAGAACGCTTTCGTTACGCGCGGCAAAATTGTCGACGGTTGGGCGGCGACGGCAGAGCTGCTGGTCGCGGCGCGTTCGTAGCGCGCCGCCGCCGCACTTGGACATGTCTTTTCGAGAGAGACTGGTGAGGTAATGTCCGATATCGAGAATCCGACAGGCGACACGCGCCCGATTGGCGTGTTCGATTCTGGTTTGGGCGGTCTGACGGTTGCGCGCGCCATCGCGACGGCGCTGCCGCACGAGTCCGTCTACTACTTCGGTGACACCAAACGCTGCCCCTACGGCACCCGCACCGAGGATGAGGTGCGCTCGTTTGCGTTGCAGGCGGGTCGTTGGCTTTCGAAGCACGACGTCAAGATTATGGTCATTGCCTGCAACACGGCGACCGCTGCGGCCTTGCGTCTGGCCCAGCAGGTGCTCGACGTTCCCGTGATCGGTGTGATCGCGCCGGGCGCACGCGCGGCAATCAACAGCACCCGCACGCGCCGGGTGGGCGTGCTCGCCACCAACCTCACCATTCGCTCGGGCGCCTACACGCGCGCCATTCAGGACCTGGATGCCGGCGTCGATGTATACGGCTGTCCTGCCTCGAGCTTTGTCGAGGTTGTCGAACACGAGCTCGCCTCGGGTGCACATCTGCAGGAACAGTGGCTTGAGAACGAGGACATCTTCGATACGCCTGCCGTGCGTGCGCTGGTGGGTGCCACGGTTGAGCCGCTGCGCGACCACGGTATCGATACCGTGGTGCTCGGCTGTACGCATTTTCCGCTGTTGGTGGGACCTATCCGCCATGCGCTGGGGCCTGGGGTGCGCGTCGTGAGTTCCGCCGAGGAGACCACGCGCGAACTGACCGATATCCTCACGCGCCGCGAGCAGCTGGCGGGCGACGCCGCCGAGCCGCAGCATCGTTTTGCCACGACGGCCGATAACATTGCCGAGTTTGCGGTGGCGGGCAGCTTTATCTTTGGTCAGCCGCTCAAGAGCATCGAACATATCGATATCGATGAGCTGAAATAGATGTAAGGCCGCCGTCAGAGCCTTCGCCACACCTTTTGCCGAAAGGATTTTTCTATGGAGTACATGCAGGTCAACCGCGCCAACGGTCGCGCCGCCAACGAGTTACGCCCCGTTAAGCTCACCCGTGGCGTCATGAAGCACGCCCACGGTTCGTGCCTGGCCGAGTTTGGCGACACGCGCGTGCTGTGTGCCGCCACCATCGAGGAGGGCGTGCCGGGCTGGCGAAAGGGAGCTAAGGCCGGCTGGGTGACCGCGGAATACGCCATGCTGCCGGCGTCGACCGGCAAGCGCTGCAAGCGCGAGCATGCCAACCGCAAGGGTCGCTCCATGGAGATCGAGCGCCTCATTGGCC
The DNA here is from genome assembly GCA_900549245.1 of uncultured Collinsella sp. GTDB lineage: Bacteria > Actinomycetota > Coriobacteriia > Coriobacteriales > Coriobacteriaceae > Collinsella. The sequence continues at coordinate 505 of URNQ01000256.1, read as the reverse complement.
GCAGCCTGCGTACCGTCGTCAACATGAAGGCGCTCGGCGAGTACACCGTCACCGTCGACTGCGATGTGATTCAGGCCGATGGCGGCACGCGTACAGCGAGCATCACCGGCGCCTGGGTGGCGCTGCACGACGCCCTCGCCATGTGGGTCGAGGCGGGCAAAATCGAGCGCATCCCGCTTACCGGCCAGGTGGCCGCCATCTCCATGGGCGTTGTCGACGGCAATACGCTGCTTGACCTCGATTATTCCGAGGACAGCCATGCCGAAGTCGACATGAACCTCGTCGCCACCGACACCGGTGAGATGATCGAGCTCCAGGGCACCGGCGAGCAGGCGCCCTTTGACCGTAAGCGCCTCAACGCCCTGCTCGATCTGGGCGACAAAGGCATCGCCGAGCTCATCGAGCTCCAGCGCCAGGCCCTCGCCTAACCTACCAAAAAGTGACAGGTTTATTTTGGCAGGGTTTATCTGGAAAACGTCGAAGGATAAGAATGCCGTTGATTGAG
>URNQ01000255.1 GCA_900549245.1 uncultured Collinsella sp. | reverse complement strand
GTTGTCGCTTCCGCCCCCGCCCGCACGCCCGCAGCCGTCGTGGATGGGCTGCCCGCCGCCACCGACGCAGCCGCCCGGGCACGCCATGACCTCGACGAAGTCATAGCTCGCACGGCCGTCGCGAATCGCGTCGAGCAGGCGGGCGGCGTTGCCCAGCCCGTGCGCCACGGCGACGCGCACCTTGGTGCCATCGATATCGGCCACGGCTTCCTTCCAGCCGTCCAGGCCACGCACGTCGGTAAAGAAGTCGGCGTCGGGATTCTCGCCCGTCACCAGGTAATAGGCCGAGCGCACGGCGGCCTCCATCACGCCGCCCGTGGCGCCAAAGATCACACCTGCGCCCGTGCCAAAGCCCAGCGGCGTATCGAGCGGCTCCTCGACCAGCGTATCAACGCTCACGTGGCTGGCGCGGATCATGCGCACCATCTCGCGTACCGTCAGCGCAACGTCAACGTCGGGCGTACCGTCCTCGCCCATCATGCTCGGCAGCGCACACTCGGCCTTCTTGGCCGTGCACGGCATAACGGACACCACGAACAGACGCTCGGGCTCCACGCCCAGCACCTTGGCGTAGTAGGTCTTGGCGATGGCGCCGAACATCTGCTGCGGCGACTTTGACGTGGACAGGCTGTCGACAAACTCGGGGTAACGTGCCTTCACAAAGCGCACCCAGCCCGGGCAGCAGCTCGTGAACATGGGCCAGCCGTGGCTGTCGCCCTCGCCCTTGACGGCCTTCCCCAGGCGCTCGAGCAGTTCGGAGCCCTCCTCCATAATGGTGAGGTCGGCCGAGAAATCGGTGTCGAACACGTACTCAAAGCCAACGCGGCGCAGGGCGCAAGCCAGGCGCTCAACGGTGGCCTCCTCGCGCGGAATGCCGAGCTCCTCGCCCCAGGCGCTACGCACGGCCGGCGCAATCTGCACCAGTACGATCTTGTCGGGATCGGCGATGGCGTCAAACACGGTCTCGGTATCGTCGCGCTCGCGCAGGGCGCCCGTCGGGCAATGCGTAATGCACTGGCCGCATGCGACGCAATCGGTCTTGCCGATCGGCGTACGCCCACGGGTGCCCACGGCGGTATGCGTGGCGCGGTTGGTCAGGTCCCAAATCCCTAAGCCCTGCACGCTCTCGCACACCTTGATGCAGCGCATGCATTTAATGCACTTGTCGTTATCGCGGATGATGGGGAAATCGAAGTCCCAGCCCTCGCGCGCCAGGTGCTGCTCGTACGGCAGATAGAAGATGCCCAGGTCGTTGGCGATGGTCTGCAGGTTGCAGTTACCACTGCGCACACAGCTCGTACAGCGCGAGTCGTGCTGGGACAGCAGCAGCTGCACGTTGGTGCGACGGGCCTCACGGGCCTTGGGGCTGTTAGTGTGGACCACCATGCCGTCGAGCACGTAGTTGTTGCAGGCGGCAACCAGCTGGTCGCAGCCCTCGACCTCGACCACGCACACACGGCAACCGCCGATCTCGTTTAGATCGCGCAGGTAGCACAGGGTGGGAATCTGGATGCTGACGGACTTGGCCGCATCCAGGATCGTGGTGTGCTCGGGAACCACGACCTCGCAATTATCGATAGTGAGCTTGACCATGTTATGCGCTCCGTTTTCGGTGTTGTCGCTGACGGTGGTGTTGTTGGGCTCTACCATTCCAGGTTCCTCCCTCCGCGGAACGCGCCAAAGCCAAAGTGATCGCAACGCAGGCAGCGGCTCGCCTCCTGGCGCGCCTCCTGCTCGGTGAGACCCTGCTCGACCAGATCCCAATCGTGAATACGCTCGCCGGCCTCGCGCTCGCCCAGCTCGCAGCGGCCGCACTCATGCTTGCCCTTAAACTGGACGGTCGGCAGCTCGACCTCGAGCTTGATCTTGTGGTCAAAGCCCAGGTAGCGGTCGATATTTGCCGAAGCCACGCGGCCGGCGTTGATGGCACGGATGACGGTGGCGGGACCGGTCTGGCAGTCACCCCCCCCGAGGAAGGTCATCGAAGTTGGGCACGGCGCCATCCGAATCGGTGACCACGCAGCCCCACTTACAAGCGATGCCCATGTCCTCAAACGGCTTGGAATCGATGTCCTGGCCAATGGCCACAAACACGCGCTCGCAGGGAATGACGCGCTCGGGCGTGGCGGCGGCACGCGGGGCCGGACGCCCACGACGGGGCTCGCCGATAATCTGCGGCTGCACGCGCAGGCCACTCACGCGACCTTCCTCGCCCGTCTCGATAGCGAGCGGGGCGGTCAACTCCAGCACCTCGCAGCCCTCGGCCTGGGCGCCGGCGATCTCGGCGTCCTGGGCCGTCATGTCGCAGAT
>URNQ01000254.1 GCA_900549245.1 uncultured Collinsella sp. | reverse complement strand
TTTCCAGCCGATGCCGCCCACCACGGCAGCATCGTCGCCAAAGTAGCGGTCGCCGTGCAGCTCTACGAATCCGTCGAGACCCAACGAGATCATCTCGCCTGCCGTGGCGCGGTTCGCCGAGCGAGTCTGTTTGACGATTTCGAGCGCGCTTTTTGGTGCGGCCGAGCGCTTAAACAAGTGTCCCAGCTTTTTGTCGCGACGACCCGTATGCACGATCTCATGCGGTGCCCCCAGGCCGGGCGCGTGCCCTTCGTGCAGCGCCAGCAGCTCGCCTACCGTGAGCGCAATCTCACCACGCGGAACAACGGCATCGCAAAAGCCGTGCTCCAGCAAAAACTCGGAACGCTGAAATCCCTTGGGCAGACGCTTGTGCATGTTCTGCTCGATCACGCGCGGGCCGGCAAATGCCGTCAGGGCATCGGGCTCGGCCAGGATAATGTCGCCCTCCATGGCAAAGCTCGCGGTTACACCTCCGGTCGTGGGATCGGTGAGCACCGTGATATACAGGCCGCCCGCCTCGCTGTGGCGCCTAACCGCCGCAGAAATCTTGGCCATCTGCATGAGCGAGGTCACGCCCTCCTGCATGCGGGCGCCGCCCGATACGGTAAAGCCAACGACCGGCAGCCCCAACTCGGCCGCGCGCTCAAAGACACGACAGATCTTCTCGCCCACCACGGAGCCCATTGAGCCCATCATAAAGTTGGCATCCATAAAGAAGAGCGCGGTATCGCAGCCGCAGATTTTGCCCCTGCCGCACACAACGGCATCGCGCTCGCCCGAACGCTCGCTCACGCTCTTAAGCTTGTCGGCATAACCGGGAAACGAGAGGAAGTCCTTCGACGCCAGATTGGCATCCCATTCCTCAAAGGTACCCGCGTCGACCGTCATGCGCATGCGCGCGCGACCGCTCACGCGAAAGTGTTTGCCGCAACGAGGGCAGACCTCGAGGTTGTCGTGCAGGCGCGCCTCATCGATCACACGGCGGCACTCCGGGCATTTGACAAACACGTGGCGCGCGGGGAACTCGGCGCACGACTCGGTTATCGGCCCCTCAAGGACATTGACCGTCTTCGCTTTTCTATTCATCAGCATAGAGATGCCCCATCAGATCGGTGTGATACATGCCCGACAAAAACTCGTCGTTTGCCAGCACGTCGAGCTGAAGCTCGCTATTTTCGCTCACGCCCTCAATCACGAGCTCGCCCAGGGCCGAGCGCATCTTGCGAATGGCACCGTCACGCGTGGGCGCGCACACGATGAGCTTGCCGAGCATGGAGTCGTAGTACGGCGGAACTTTCGCTCCGGTAAACATGGCGGAATCCCAGCGCACGCGCGGACCACCCGGCACACGCAACGCGGTGACCGTTCCACATGACGGTAGAAAGTCCGGCGTTTCGGCATTGATGCGGCACTCCATGGCGTGGTTGCGGACCGGTACGTCCTCCTGCTCAAAGGGCAGAGGCTGGCCGGCAGCCACGCGCAGCCGCCCCTTAACCAAGGCGCCGCAGCTGCCACTTAACCAGGTCGGTATCGGTCACAAACTCCGTAACCGGATGCTCCACCTGCAAGCGCGTGTTCATTTCCATAAAGTAGAAATTGCCGTCATCTGAGTACAAAAACTCGATGGTGCCAGCGCCCTCATAGCCAACGGCACGAGCCAGGTCGCGCGCGGCCTTGTGCATGCGCGCGCGAATATCATCGCGTCCGTCGAGGCACGGCGCGGGGCTCTCCTCGATCAGCTTTTGGTTGCGGCGCTGCACCGAGCACTCGCGCTCGCCGAGCGAAAACACATGGCCCTGCTTATCGGCCATAATCTGTACCTCAACGTGATGCGCCGGCGCAACGAACTTCTCCATGTAGCACTCGCCGTCGCCAAAAACGGCCTCACCCTCGGCACGCGCCTCGATGAACGCCTTTGCCGCATCTTCCACGCGCTCGACCTTGCGAATACCGCGACCGCCGCCGCCCGCGCGCGCCTTAATAAGCACGGGGCAGCCGATGCGCTCGGCCGTTGCTTCCTCGGGGCTTTTGAGCAAATCGCAGCCCGGCACGATGGGCACGCCCGCAGCAGCGGCCGTTCGGCGTGCGGCGTCCTTGTCGCCCATGCTGTCGATCACCTCGGCCGAAGGACCGACAAACGCCAGACCGAACTTGTCGCAGTCGCGCACGAAGCTCGCCTTCTCGGAAAAGAAGCCATAGCCGGGATGAATTGCCTTAGCTCCCGACTTTACGGCACAGGTGAGCACGGCATCGTCGTTGAGGTAGCTCTCGGCAAGACGCGGGGCCCCCCGGGCAAACGCCCCGCCCGGTCACGCGTGC
>URNQ01000253.1 GCA_900549245.1 uncultured Collinsella sp. | reverse complement strand
CGCAGCGGCCCCTGGGGGCGGCGGGGCGCCTGGTACGCGAGGGCTACCGCGTGGTAGTCGTAGGCGAGCCGGGCCATCCCGAGGTTGAGGGCATCTTGGGCCACGCCGGCAATGATGCACAGGTCGTGAGCTGTGCCGCCGACGCCACCGCCTTCTCGCTCAAGGGCAAGGTAGGCCTCGTCGTGCAAACCACCCAGACTGTGCAGAACCTCGCCGAGGTCGTGGCTGCTATCACCCCGCGCGTGCAGGAGCTGCGCGTGATCAACACCATCTGCGCCGCCACGAGTGAGCGTCAACAGGCAGCAGCCACACTTGCCAACCGCTGCGACTGCATGGTCATCGTGGGCGGCAAGAACTCGGGCAACACCCGCCGCCTGGCGCAGATTTGCGCAGACGCCTGCGAGCGCACGCATCACATCGAGGAAGCTTCCGAGCTCCAGGCCGCGTGGTTTGCCGACGCTCATCACATCGGCATCACCGCCGGAGCCTCCACCCCGCAAGAACACATCGAACGCGCCGTCACGCGCATCAAGGAGCTTTGCCGCTAACCATGGACCAGACCGTACCCGCATACGCCGCCGAGGTGGCAGATTGCGGGCGCGGCCGCGACCCCGAGCCGGGTGAGGGCGCGCTCGTCAAGAACGTGCGTCCCGAATCGCCCGCGTGGGATGTGGGTATCGAGCCGGGCATGCGCGTGCTCACGGTCAACGGTGAGCAGCTTACCGACATGATTGTGTGGCTCTGGGAGGCCGACGATGATACCGTCGAGCTGGAGGTATTCGACCCGCGCGACGGCACCGTCACCCCCGTCGAGCTCGACCGCTTTCCCGGCGAGGACTGGGGCTTGGAGTTCGATGGCCCCATCTTCGACGGCATGCGTACCTGCGTCAACGCCTGCGTATTCTGCTTTATGACGATGCTGCCCAAGGGCGGCCGCTCCACGCTCTACATTCGCGACGACGACTATCGCCTGAGCTTTTTACAGGGCAACTTTGTCACGCTCACGAACCTCTCCGACGAAGATGTTCAAAACGTCATCGAACGCAATATGAGCCCCATGAACGTGTCGGTCCATGCCGTGAGTCCCGATGTCCGCCGCCGCATGATGGGCCGCAACGCCCAGCGCGGCATGGACGTGCTCGAGGCCATCATGGCCGCCGGCATCGAGATTCACGCGCAGATTGTGCTGTGCCCCGGCATGAACGACGGCGAGGAGCTGGAAAAGACCCTGCGCTTTTGCGAGGAGCACGAGCAAATCACAAGCCTGGGCATTGTGCCGCTCGGTTTTACCAAGCATCAGAACCGTTTTAGCTGGTCCTACAGCGACAAGCCCGAGCTAGCGCGCGAGACCATTGCCATGATCCGTCCCTACCAGGACCGCGCCTATGAGCGCTTTGGCCGCCACACCTTCCAGATGAGCGACGAGTTCTATCTGGACGCCGGCATCGATCCTCCCGAGGCAGACTTTTACGACGGTTACCCGCAGTACTACGACGGCATCGGCATGATCCGCTCGTATCTGGACGAGACCGACGACGTGCTGGCTACCGATGCCGAGCGACTGGCCCGCGTCCGCGAGGCCATCGCCGCCCGCAGCCAGCACCTGCTGTGCCTCTCCGGCGCCAGCGCGCGCGACACCGTGGCGCGCTTTGTGGAGTCGCCGCATGGTCTCGGCGGCACTGTTACGGCCATCAAGAACCGCTACTTCGGCGGCAACGTGGACGTGACCGGCCTCATCGTCGCGTGTGACATTCTGGAGCAGCTGCCCCAAGACCTGTCGGGGGTTATGCTCTTTGTGCCTAAGCTCATGTTCAACGCTGACGGCATGACGCTTGACGAGTATCATCGTGACGATTTACTCGCAAGCCTTACCAGTCGCGGCGCCGAGGTTCATGTGGTGTCGACCATGCCGCATGAGCTGCTCGATACCCTGGAGCATATCCTTGGCATTGTGCCTGCCGACTCTACTAATTCCGCTGACCCTACCCGTTAAAGGAGAGCAGATGAAACCTATCGTCGCCGTCGTCGGACGCCCCAACGTGGGCAAGTCCACGCTCGTTAACCGCCTGGCCCAGACCTCGGACGCCATCGTCCACGAGTCCCGCGGCGTCACGCGCGACCGCTCGTACCACACGGCCGATTGGAACGGCCGCGAGTTCACCATCGTCGACACGGGCGGCATCGAACCGCTCAAGAGCGATGACGTCTTCGCCACGTCCATTCGCGACCAGGCCCTCGCCGCCGCCGAGGAAGCCGCCGTCATCCTATTTGTGGTCGACGGCCGCCCCGGCGACACCGCGGAGGCCGAGTCCGTCGCGGGGCGGCCG
>URNQ01000252.1 GCA_900549245.1 uncultured Collinsella sp. | reverse complement strand
CTTAAGGCCGAGGCAGCCGATGCGTTTATCAATATCGTGCTTGCCTGCGGCGGCCCGGCGCTCGATGCGCTGATGGGGCTTGCCCGTGCCGTAGAGGCGGAGTACCGTGCGCTCAAGGCCGACCAGTCCGCGCTCGACAATAACGATCTGTTGCGCATGGCATACGAGGCGCTGCGCGATTACCCCGCCATCCGAGCCGCCTACGAGGGCCGCTTTAAGATGGTCATGATCGATGAGTTCCAGGATACCGATCAGATGCAGGTCGATTTGATTCGCTATCTGACGGGCGCGGGGGAGCGCGCGCTGTGTACCGTGGGCGATGCACAGCAGTCGATCTACCGCTTCCGTGGCGCCGAGGTCGAGGTATTCCGTCGCCAGGAGCGCAAGGTGGGATCGACGACGGCGTCCGAGACGGCTGTCGCATCCGATGCCCCCGCAGGCGAGCTCGTCAAGCTTGTACGCAACTTCCGCAGTCACGACGAGGTGCTGCGCTATGTGGCGCGCGTCTTTGACGGCGACACCGGTGGTTTGATGCAGGGGTTCTTGGATCTTGAACCGAGCGACAAACGCAAGGACAAGCTCAAGGCAAAGGCGTCGCGCCGCCAGGCGGTCTTCGTTGCCGGTGGCAGCACACAGGAGCGAACGCAGGCGAAAGCTCGTGCGATTGCCGAGCGTTTCCGCGCGCTTGCCGATAAAAAACAGCCCCAGGGCAGCATGGTCTTGCTGCTGGGCCGCATGACCAACGCCGATGTCTATGCGCAGACCTTCCGCGACCAAGGGCTCGACTGCGTGATTGCAGGCGGCTCGGTCTTTGCCCAGGCAGCCGAGGTACAGACGGTGCGCGCCCTGGTGTGCGCGCTCGCCAATCCGGCCGATACGGCGCAGGGTCTTATGCCGTTGCTGGCCTCGCCGATGTTTGCACTCGGCGCCCAGGAGTTCCTGGCGCTGGCGACCAAGCTCGACGAGCAGACGGGCGAGACCTCGCGCCGCAATATCGATGTGGGCATCATGAGCGATTCCGATGTGCCGGGTTTGCAGAACCTGCCGCTCGTGACGCGTGCCCGCGAGGTGCTGCGCTATGCACTGCATCGCGTGGGGCGCGATTCGTTCGCCGCCATCGCGCGCGACGTGGTCAATGCCTCTGGCTGGTTCGTGCGTCTGGCGCAGCGTGGTCCCGAGGGCAAGGCCATTGCCGCCAACGTGCTCAAGGCTCTCGACGCCGTGGCGGAGGCAGAGGCCGAGTTCGGCAATTCTCCGCGCTCCATCGCGCTCGCCTTCGACCGCTTCTTGGCGGGCAAGGAGGCCCCGGGCGCCCTCAACGAGGAGGGTGACGGCGCGGTACGCATCATGACCGTGCATGCGTCCAAGGGTCTGGAGTATCCGGTCGTAGCGGTTGCCGAGTGTTTTGGCGTGCGCAAATCGTCCGGTGCAGCACAGATGGGTCGCGTCGACGGTGGGGCGCAAGTCGTGGCACTGCCGGCCCGTTTTGATGGCGTTAAGCTTGCCGACGGAACCTTCGTGAAGGGCGACGACGTCAAAAAACAGTTTGAGCACGCGTTTAAGGGCAAGGGCACGTCGCTGTGGTTGCCGCCGGAGCTCATGGAGGACGTCTGTGCGACGGACTCTCCCGCCGAGGCATTTGCCCGCCTGCGTAGTGACGACCTGCAGCTTTCGCTCGAGGAGCGGGCTCGTCTGCTCTATGTTGCCATGACGCGTGCGGGCGAGCTGGTGATCTTGGCGATGGATGCCGGCGTGAGTCGCGGCAAGGTGACGGCGCCGACCTTCGACGTTGAGACCGATCTGACCTACGACGTGCTGCGCCGTATCCTGCCAACCGACAGTCTGGACATGCCGCAGCTCGATAGCGACCGTTTGGTGTTCGACAACTCCCAGCCGGGCGACTACGAGCTCATCTCGCTGGCGGACTTTACGTTTGGTGAGCAGGCGTTTGAGGCAAACGCTTCGCTGGATGCCGAGGGCAGGCTTGTTCGCGGCGATGTCGATGTCGCCGATAATGCTGCGCACTCAACTGTGCCCGGTCCTGCCGACCCCGAGCCCGATTCGTTTGAGCTTGTGTATCCCCAAGCAGTGGGCGTGCGCATGGGCACCTGTCCGTTCCCGGCGCGTGACTCGTATAGCTACTCGTCAATCGCCGCGGCGCTCCATGCCGAGACAGAAGACCGTGCCGCCGAGGCGCGTGTGCCCATGGACGAGTTCGGCGATGATGCGGAGTCGGATGGTTCCGAGATGGCGGATGCAGGCGTGGCCGCCGTTGAGCCCGCCGGCAACCCCATGGCGCTGGGCTCGGCGTTCCATGCCGCCTGCCAGTGGGTAGTGCATCGA
>URNQ01000251.1 GCA_900549245.1 uncultured Collinsella sp. | reverse complement strand
CTTGCCGCTGCGGCGAATTCGTGCCCAACAAGCCGCAGGGGCTCGATGCCCCGGTCGAGGCGGGCGGTAAGAACTTCAGCGGTGGCCAACGCCAGCGCCTGACCATCGCGCGCGCCCTGGTGGGCTCGCCTCAGATATTGATCATGGACGACTCCGCCTCGGCACTCGACTTTAAGACCGACGCGGCGCTTCGCCATGCCATCCGCGAGCGCAGCGCGCGCGGTGCCGCCGAGGGCGGGCTGCCGCTCACGACGGTCATCGTGAGCCAGCGCGTCTCGACCGTGCGCGATGCCGACATGATCTGCGTGCTCGACCACGGATCGGTTGCGGGCCTGGGCACGCATGACGAGCTGTATGCAAGCTGCCAGCTCTATCGCGAGATTTGCCAGTCGCAGCTGCGCCGCGAGGAGCTCGAGGGCCAGCAGGGGAGCACGGTGCCCGCGTCCGCCCCGACTGCCCCTGCGCCTACTTGCTCAAAGGAGGGCTGCTAAATGAATCCGTATACTTCTTCCGGTTCGGTCGCCACGGTGACGGCCAACGTGTCCGGCAACGATAGCCTCAACGACTTGGGTGACGGCCCGCGTCAGCCCGGCGACCCCGAGCGCTACCCCGTGGACGCGGTAACTCGCCGCCTGCTGGGCTACGTCCGCCCGCATCGCATTTCGTTTACGGCGTCGTTTGTGAGTGCCGCCATCTCGGTGATCTTGCAACTCTATACGCCCATCCTTATCGGCGAGGGCATCGACCTCATCGTTGCCGCCGGGCGGGTGGACTTTGACGCGCTGCTGCCGCTCGTCACCAAGCTCGCGATTGTCGTGGTAGGTGCCGCGGCCTTCCAGTGGCTGCAGGGCTACTGCGTCAACCGTCTGTCCTACGAGACGGTGCGCGACATGCGCGTGGAGGCGAGCGACAAGCTCAGCCGCATGCCGCTCAGCTTTATCGACGGCCATGCCCACGGCGACCTCATGAGCCGCGTGGTCAACGACGTCGATCAGGTGGGTGACGGCCTGCTGCAGGGCTTTACGCAGCTCTTTACCGGCGTCATCACCATCGTGGGCACGCTCGCGTTTATGCTCTCCATCAACCTGATCATGACGCTCGTGGTGGTGCTCGTCACGCCGCTTTCCATCTTTGCGGCCGGTGCCATCGCCAAGCTTTCCAACAAGAGCTTCACTGCTCAACAGCGTATTCAGGGTCAACTGGGCGGTCATATCGAGGAGTATGTGGGCGAGCAAAAGCTGGTTGATGCGTTTGCCTACGGCGCGAACGCCCAAGCGCGCTTCGACGCGCTCAACGCCGAGCTCTATACGGCGGGCGAGCGCGCGCAGTTTATGGGTTCGCTTTCTAACCCCGGCACGCGCTTTATCAATAACATCATCTACGCCGTGGTCGCCGTGATTGGCTGCGCGGGCGTGATCACGGGCGTGCCTGCGGCGCTCACGGTGGGCGGCGTGCAGATCTTCCTGTCCTACGCTAACCAGTACACTAAGCCGTTCAACGAGGTCACGAACGTAATCACGCAAATCCAGACCGCGTACGCCTCGGCGCGCCGCATGTTTGCACTGCTCGACGCCCGTGAGCAAGAGCCCGATGCGTCGGACGCCGTAGAGCTTGCCGCGCCGCAGGGCGAGGTCGCCTTTGAGCACGTGGACTTTAGCTACGCGCCCGACCGCAAGCTGCTGCAGGATATCTGCATCGATGCCAAGCCCGGCATGCGCTTTGCCCTGGTCGGCCCCACGGGCTGTGGCAAGACGACGCTCATCAACCTGTTGCTGCGCTTTTACGACATCGACGCCGGTCGCATTGCGGTCGATGGCCGTTCCTCGCGTGACTACACGCGCGCAAGCCTGCGCCGTGCCTTTGGCATGGTGCTGCAGGACACTTGGCTGTTTGAGGGCACCGTGGCGGAAAACATCGCTTACGGTTGCCCGGATGCCACACGCGAACAGGTTATCGAGGCTGCCAAGCGCGCGCATGCGCACAAGTTTATCGTGCAGCTGCCAGGCGGCTACGATACGGTCATCGGCGAGGACGGCGGTACGTTTAGCCAGGGCCAAAAGCAGCTGCTGTGCATCGCACGTGTCATGCTCACCGACCCGGCGATTTTGCTGCTGGACGAGGCGACCTCGAGTATCGACACGCGCACCGAGCTGCAGGTGCAGGCGGCATTCGACGAGCTCATGGCCGGTCGCACAAGCTTTGTGGTGGCGCACCGCCTGTCGACGATCCGCAACGCCGACTGCATCCTGGTCATGCGCGACGGCCAGATTATCGAGCGCGGCACGCATGACGAGCTGCTAGCGGCAGGGGGGGGTCTCGGCCGCACCCCCCCCCACCGTCTGTCGAT
>URNQ01000250.1 GCA_900549245.1 uncultured Collinsella sp. | reverse complement strand
GCCAAGCCCAATGAAGCCCATGACGGCTTTGCGGCGAGGCAGAGGCGTGCCCGTGAGCCATTCGGTCGACGAACTCTTGCGCGACCTGGTGTTATGCACTTGAGGGCCGCCCGAGCCGCGAAGTCGCGACGCCGGGTCGTTGCCACGGGACTGCCCGGCGTTGTAAGATTGCCGACCCGTTCCTTGATAACCAGAACGTCCCCGCGACGAGGGACGTCCAGAACCGCGGCCCCCATCGGAACCGCGGCGATAGTCATTTGTCATACTCAGCTACCGTCTTGCTACTGAGCGGTCGCGGTCGCGTTGGCGCCCGCGGCTGCATCCTGCGAAAAATCAAGTGTAACGCTCTCGCTGGGCTCCACCATGCCATAAGCGCCCGCAAGGTCGCGAATGCGCGTGTCGGCGCCATAGACCGAATGCATGACCTCCAGGTCGGAGCTCTCATCGGTCGCCTTTTCGAGCGTGTTGGTAAGCTCGGCGTTGCTGTTGAGCACCTGGGCCGTAACGCCGGCGAGCGCCACGCGGGCGACGCCGATCGTCATGAAGATAGCCGCAATGATGCAAAACGTTTTAAGAACGCTCATGAAAACCGGGCTTACCGCCTGGTTTGCCTGACGGCCCGCGCCCGTGTAGACATCAAAGCGCGGCGCGCGCTGCTCACGGGGAGCAACGGGGGCCTGCGACGTCTCACGATAGGCGGGCATGGCGTTCATATCATAGGCGAGTGCTGCGCTTGAAGTGTTGTAGCCCATGATATGCCGCCTCCCATCCCGAGTACGTTGGTAGTGTGTTTAAGCTTCGTTTATGGTGCGAGCGGGAGGTCCAATATCGCGCGGTCGCGCCTACAGACGCTGCGCCACGCGGATTTTGGCTGATCTCGCCCGAGGGTTACGCTCAACCTCATCAGGCTGGGCAACCAAGGGTTTGCGGGTGATGACCTTGAGTATCGGCACGTTGCCGCACACGCACACCGGAATCTCCGGCGGACACGTGCACCCCTGGCTCATCTCCTTAAAGTGATTCTTTACGATACGGTCCTCAAGCGAGTGATACGAGATGACGCAGATACGTCCGCCCGGATTGAGCCACCTGGTGGCGGCATCAAGCCCTCGTTCGAGCACATCGAGCTCGTGATTGACCTCGATGCGAATGGCCTGGAAACTTTTCTTGGCCGGGTGTCCGCCATGCCGACGAGCGGCAGCCGGGATACCCGCCTTGATGATCTCGCCAAATTGGCCGGTGGTTTCGATCGGTTCTTGCTCGCGGCGGCGCACGATCTCGCGCGCGATCTGCGAGGCGAACTTCTCTTCGCCGTAGACGCGTAGAATCCGGGCGAGGTCATGTTCGTTATAGGTGTTGATGACCTCAGCTGCGTTTAAGGTGTTATTACCCGGATCCATCCGCATGTCCAATGGGGCGTCCTCGTTATACGAAAAGCCCCTTCCAGGGATATCGAGTTGCGGTGACGAAACGCCCAAATCGAACAGGAAGCCATCGCCCCCGGGCCCCCCGGCCGAGCAAAGCAGCTCGTCCAAGTCGCCGAAGTTGCCCTTCAGCAGCTGGTGCGGAACGCCGGGAACCTCGCGGTCCAGACGGGCGCCAGCGGCCTCGAGGGCCATGTCGTCCTGATCGACGCCGAGCAAAAGACCCGTCTCCCCCACCTGCGCGGCCATCTTTACCGAATGGCCGGCACCGCCAAGGGTGCAATCGCAGACAACGGAGCCGCTCTTTAGCCGCAGCGACTCAAGCACTTCGCCGAGCATGACAGGTTCATGCCGATATTCTTGTGTCAAGATCCCACGCTCCATCCGTTACCCGTGCCTTGCCCTTACGAGAAGAAGAGGTCCAGCAGGGCCTCATCGTCATCGTCCTCATCGGCCGCGGCGCGATCCCAAACCTCAAGGTGGTCGTAGTTGCCCACAACCGTGACCTCGCGGTCGAGGTTCGCCTGCTTGCGGAGAGACTCGGAAAGGCCGATACGACCGGCGCTGTCCACGTCCATCGACGTGGTGCGCTTGTTGATCGCCCTCATGAGCTTCTGGTCGTTGATGTCACGCGGGTTAAAACCCTCGTGGCCCTCACGACCCGCGAAGAGTCCTTCGACCCACTTATCGAAGGCCTCGGCAGAGAACACGTACAGAGCATCGACATCCAGGGCTTTGAACACGCGAACGTGCTCTCCAAGCTCCTCGCGAAGGGGTGCAGGCAGGGACAGACGACCTTTTGCATCGAGATTGCGCTCGTATGCACCAGTCATTCCCATGTGCGCCCTCCCCTCGGTTACTCAGATGGCACGTACGCGGGGAACCCCCCCGCCTGTCGACGTCATTAATAATATGGGGAACCGCCCCATTTTTCAACACCTTTCCCCACCCCTT
>URNQ01000249.1 GCA_900549245.1 uncultured Collinsella sp. | reverse complement strand
GAGAAGCCTGGGGCCCCGCCGGTCTGCGTCTCGTACGGCGGCAGGATCGACACGCCGCCGTCGCGGCTGTCCAGATCCCACGCCTCGCCGGAGCCCACGTAGGCATGCAGCAGGTAGGGACGGTACTGCGTCAGAACGCCCACCGTGTCGATGCCCGAGTTGGAGCAGTTGGAGAGCGAAAAGTCGATAATGCGGAACTTGCCACCAAAGCTAACCGCCGGCTTGGCGATCTTTTGGGTGAGTGCCCCCAATCGGCTGCCCTGTCCTCCTGCGAGGAGCATCGCGATGCATTCTTTCTTACTCATCGATTTCTCCTTCTGTCATCGATGTTCCTAACCCATTAGCGACGGGCGCGGCGCTCTGTCGCGCCCGTCGAGTAATGCCGTGCGGCAAAGGGAGCTCGCGCGCCTTTACGCGTGCCAGATCTCGTCGCGGTACTCGCGAATGGTGCGGTCGCTCGAGAACCAGCCGGAGGAGGCGGTGTTGAGCAGAGCCTTGCGGTTCCAGGTCTCCTGGTCGCCGTAGCTGTTCGTGAGCGCCTCCCACGCATCCACGTAGCTGCGGAAGTCGGCCATGACCAGGTCGGGGTCGTTGTTGTTCATGAGCTCGTTGTAGATGCTCTCGAAGTTGCCCGAAAGGCCGGCAAAGGTGTTGTCCTTGAGCTCGTCCATCACGCGGCCCAGACGCTCGCGGTCGCCGTTGAGGGTATCCCACGCAAAGTAGCTGTTGGATGCCCAGAGCTGCTCGACCTCAGGAGCGGTCAGGCCAAAGATGGCCTCGTTCTCGCGGCCGGCCAGGTCGGCGATCTCGATGTTGGCGCCGTCGAGGGTGCCCAGCGTAATGGCGCCGTTCATCATGAGCTTCATGTTGGACGTGCCCGAGGCCTCCTTGCCGGCCGTGGAAATCTGCTCCGAAATCTCGGCGGCGGGGTAGATGAGCTGGGCGTTGCTCACGCGGAAGTTGGGGATAAAGCAGACCTTCATGACCTCGTTGACGCGGGCGTCGTTGTTGATGACGTCGGCCACGGAGTTGATGAGGCGGATGGTCTCCTTGGCAAAGGTGTAGCTCGAGGCAGCCTTGCCGCTAAAGATGAAGGTCGTCGGCGTCACGTGGAAGTTGGGATCGGCGATGCGGCGGTTGTAGATGTCCATCACCTTCATGATGTTCATGAGCTGGCGCTTGTAGGCGTGGAAGCGCTTAACCTGAACATCGAAGACGGTGTTGGGGTCGATGACCAGACCGGTCTCGGCCTTAACGTAGGCGGCCAGACGCTCCTTGTTGGCGCGCTTGGAGGCACCCACGGCCTTCAGGAACTCGGTGTCGTCCTTAAACTCTTTGAGCCTCTCCAGCTCAAAGGCGTCCTTGAGCCAACCGTCGCCAATGGCCTCGGTCACGAGCTTGGCATAGGTGGGGTTGGCCTCGGCAAAGAAGCGACGGTGCGAGATGCCGTTGGTCTTGTTATTGAACTTCTCGGGCGTCAGGGCATAGAAGTCCTTGAGCACGATGTTCTTGATGATGTCGGAGTGAATCTTGGCCACGCCGTTGACGCTGTGGCTGCAGATCACGGACAGGTTGGCCATGCGAATCTCGCCGTCCCACAGGATGGCGGTCTGGCGCAGACGCTCCTGCCAGCCCTCCTGCGTGGTGTCGAACGACTCGTGCCAACGACGGCTGATCTCGTCGATGATCTGGTACACGCGGGGGAGGAGCTTAGAGAACGTACCGATGGGCCACTTCTCCAGAGCCTCGGGCAGGATGGTGTGGTTGGTGTAGCTCACAACCTGCGTCACGATGTTCCAGGCGTCATCCCACTCGAGCTTCTTCTCGTCGATGAGGATGCGCATGAGCTCGGGGCCGCACATGGCGGGGTGCGTATCGTTGGTGTGGATGGCCACAAACTGCGGCAGCAGCTCCCAGTTCTCGCCGTGCTCCTTCTCAAAGGTGTCGAGCAGGCTGTAGATGCCGGCCGAGACAAACAGGTACTCCTGCTTCAGGCGCAGCAGACGGCCGTGCTCGCCGGCGTCGTTGGGGTAGAGGATGGCACTGATGGCCTCGGCCTCGGCGCGCTCGGCATCGGCGAGGGCGTAGTCGCCGCGGTTAAAGGCCTCCAGATCAAAGTGCTCCTCGACCGGCTCGGCGGCCCAGACGCGCAGCTTGTTGACGGTTTCGCCGGCATAGCCCACAACGGGGATGTCGTAAGGGACGGCCAGGATGTCCTGCGTGTCCACCGTACGGTAGAACGTGCGGCCGTTCTCCTCAAAGCCCTCAACATGGCCACCAAACTTAATGGTCACGGCCTTGTCCTGACGGCGGACCTCCCAGGGATAGCCATGGGTGAGCCACTCGTCGGTGGCCTCGACCTGGCTGCCGTTGACGATCTCCTGCTTAAACAGGCCGT
>URNQ01000248.1 GCA_900549245.1 uncultured Collinsella sp. | reverse complement strand
ACGAGCCGGTGGGCTGTGTCGCCTCGGCCGGTTGCGCCGAGTTGGAGGGAAGCGTCGTCTCGGTCGGTTGCGTTATCTCGGGCGAGGTGGCCTTGTCTGCCGCGGCTTTCGCCTCTTCGTATGCCTTGCAGGCGTCGTCATAGGCCGTTTGCGCTTTTTTCAAATTGTCGAGGAGCGCATCTCGCCAGGCCATGAACTGGTCGGTATGGGCTTTATACTTCTCTGCAGCACGTTCACAGTCATTAACTTGTCTTTCCTGCCTTTTGAGGCGGTCCTGGACCTCGCGGAGCTCCATTTCGCAAAAGTCAACTCGCGCTTTTGCCGTTACGATCTCTTGGCGCAACGACTTTATTTGCTGTTTAATAGTTTCGGCAAGCTCCTCGTCGCCGAGTGCTTCGACTGCCTTAAGCTCCTTAAGTTTCATGTCTAATTTTGCTTGGAGCTCGCTTACCCGGTTGATGGCCTTGTCGTATTTGGCTTGGGCTGCATCGATGTCCGCTTGCATGGTGGGAAGGGATTCCCTCAATTCGGCGGCTTGCGCCGCCATCTTGTCGCGGAGCTCTTGAAAACGGGCAATGTCATCATTGAATCTCGCAATTTTCTCGGGACTTGCGGCGTTTTTTGCGGCCTCGAGGTTTTTGAGCGCTTCCTGCATGGCTGCATACGCTTTTTCTTTTGCGGCGGCCGCGTCTTCCGTCTGCAAGGCAACTGCACCGGTGGGGGAGCTGGTTTCCGCCGCGATCGCCGTTGCGGGGGCGATTCCCGCGATAAGTGCCGCGGAAAGGGCGATGCCCAAGGTTGTTCGTCTTGCTCTTCTCGCGAGAATGTCGTTCATCTCGGCACCTCATTTCAAGGGTCGGCGACTAACTTGGTGGCACTAATGTAAGTATACCAAGCGATTGGCCCGCCACTGGCTGGGGGTGCGCGTATGCTCCTCTGAAAACTGAATCCCGTTAGAAATGACGAGTTGTTTACGCTTCTTTTGGGGTGGCGGTACTATCATGGTTCGAATTGAATGTGGATGATGATAGGGAGCGCCTATACATGATTGAGTTGCTCAGGCGTTTTGGTGGCAAGTTTCGCCGATATATGGTGATCGGCCCTGCGTGCAAGTTGATCGAAGTAATCTTTGACCTGCTTACGCCGCTGGTGATTGCCCAGATGATTGATAGGGGCATCGGCGTGCACGATGTGAACGCTGTCGTCCACTACGGTATATTGCTTGCCGCCATGGCCGTGATCGGCATCTCGTTTACGCTCGTCTGCCAAAAGATGGCGGCGCTGACCTCGCAGGGCATGGGCACCGACATTCGCGGTGCGCTCTACCAGCACATCAACAAGCTGAGCTATGCTGAGCTCGATCGCTTTGGCACGCCGTCGCTCATCACGCGCATTACCAACGACGTCAACCAGGTGCAGCTCGCCGTGGCGCTGGGCGTGCGTATGCTCATCCGCTGGCCTTTCCTGGCGGTGGGCTCCATGGTCGCGGCCCTTGCCATCGACCTTAAGCTCGGCATGATCTTTTTGATTTGCACGCCCGCTATCGGCCTGGTGTTTTGGTTTGTCATGGCGCGCTGCATCCCGTACTACAAGCAGCTGCAGGCAAAGCTCGATCGCATCGCGCTTATTTGCCGCGAGGGTCTTTCGGGCGCCCGCGTGGTCCGGGCGTTTGTGCGCGAGGGTCACGAGCGTGAGCGTTTTGCCCAGGCGGCCGATGGCCAGGCGTGTGTCGCAATTGCGGTGGGCAAGCTCTCGTCGATCCTTAACCCCGTAACGTTTCTGGTGATGAACCTGGGCGTGTGCGCCATCCTGTGGGTGGGCGGCATTCAGGTCAACGTGGGCGAGCTCACGCAGGGCCAGGTCATGGCGTTCGTCAACTACATGACGCAGACCCTGACCTCCATCGTGTATGTCGCCAACCTGGTCGTGGTCTTTACCAAGGCGAGCGCCAGTGCGTCGCGTCTCAACGAGGTGCTCAATTGCGTGCCGAGCATCACCGACGAGGGCAACCAGCCGGTCGCGCTGCCCGAGCCGAGCGACCTGGCGGGTGACGCTGTTCCGGTCTCCGCGCTGAGCTTTGACCATGCGAGTTTTTCGTTTGGCACGGCGTCATGTAGCGCCGTCAAGGCCGTGCCCCGGGAGCTGCCGCTGGGCAAAACGCTCGGCATTATCGGCGGCACGGGCAGCGGCAAGTCCACGCTCGTTTCGCTTATCCCGCGCCTGTACGATGCGAGCGCTGGCAGCGTGAGCGTGATGGGCGCCGACGTGCGCGCCTGGCCGCTCGACCAGCTGCGCCATGTGGTCGCGACCGTCCCGCAGCGCGCGTCGCTGGTGAGCGGCACCATCCGCAGCAACCTGACCTGGGGCGACGAGGCGGCGACCGAGGGGGACGGATGGCAT
>URNQ01000247.1 GCA_900549245.1 uncultured Collinsella sp. | reverse complement strand
TCTCCGTTTTGCGGCAACTCCGGCGTCATCACCTCGCAGATCCTGCGCGGCGTGGCCGAGGGCCTTGTCTCCGCCGACGAGCCCATTACGTCCGCCAACATCGCCTTCGCCTTCCGTCGTGCCGTCAAGGTTGCCTTCCAGGCCGTCCGTAAGCCCATTGAGGGTACGATCCTCACGGTGCTGCGCGATGTTTCGACCAAGGCCGACGAGTGCGAAAAGAAGAAGTTCTCGGCCGAGGACGCGCTCGACGCCATCGTCGTCGAGGCCTACCAGTCCGTCGCCCGCACGCCCGACCTGCTACCCGTTCTGAAGGAGAACGGCGTGGTTGACTCCGGCGCCTTCGGCTTTGCTATTTTCCTTGAGAACTTTGTTGCCGCCGCGCTTGGCCGCAGCACCGTTGTTGAGGATTTCTCCGCCACGTTTGATTCCGCCGGCTCTGCCCGCGACGCGGCCCTTGGTCGTGTTGAGATCGAGGCCAACGACGACTGGGAGGGCTCGGAGTTCCGTTACTGCAACGAGTTCCTCTTTAAGGCCGACGCTCCCTTTGACGAGGATGAGTGCCTTAAGTTCCTGGGTTCCATGGGCGACTGCGAGCTGCTCGTGGGTGCTTACCCCGATTACAAGATTCACGTGCACTCCAACACCCCCAACCTGGTGCTCGAGCACATGCTGCAGCTTGGTCAGATCTATGAGGTCTTTATCCATAACATGGAGATGGAGGCCCACGACCGTACCGCCAAGATCCACGAGGATCAGGAGAAGGCCGCCGAGCCCGCGAAGGCCCTGGGCTTTGTCGCCGTTGCCGCTGGTTCCGGCGAGGCAGACATTCTCAAGTCCCTCGGCGTTGACGTGATCGTGTCCGGTGGCCAGACCATGAACCCCTCGACTGCAGACCTGCTGGGCGCCGTCGACCAGGTCAACGCGACCTCGGTCATCATTCTGCCCAACAACGGCAACATCCGCATGGCCGCCGAGGCCGCTGCCTCTGCCTGCACCGATAAGAAGGTCGCCGTCGTTCCCACCAAGACCGTTCCGCAGGCCTTCTCCGCGCTGTTCGCGGTCCTGCCCGATTCCGAGCTCGAGGACGCCGTCGCCGCTATGGTCGACGCCATCAGCGAGGTCCGCGATGGCGAGGTCACCCGTGCCGTGCGCGATTCCAGCGCCTCCGACGGCTCGCCGATTCACTCCGGTGACGTCATGGGTATCATCGCCGGCTCCATCGATGTGGTCGGCTCCGACGTGAAGCAGGTCGCGCTCGACTGCATCAACCGTATGCAGGAGGAAGAGGAGGGTGACGCGCTGACGATTCTGGCAGGCGAGGAACTGTCCGATGAAGCCTTCCAGGAGATCGTCGACGCTATCGAGGAGGCTCAGCCCGATCTTGAGATCGACGCCCATCGTGGCGAGCAGCCGCTCTATCCCGTGATCTTCTCGATCGAGTAGGCATCTGCCCATGTCCGAGCTCTGCTCCGTGCCGCGCGTCTCGGATCGCTTTGCCCAGAGCAATGCGCTCGACGAGGATATCGCGCGACTCAAATATGTTTCGGGTAAACGTGAGGAGGCCCTTCGCCGTCTGGGAATTCGGACGGTGGGGGACCTCCTTCTCCATATCCCTCATCGATACCTGGACTTTACGCGCTCCTGGTCCATCGAGATGGCGCCCATCGGTACCGTGTGCACCATCATCGCCACGGTCGACCGTATCGTTCAAAAGCAGCCGCGTCCTCGCATGCAGGTGACCGAGGTCTCACTCGTTGACGAGACGGGCGTGCTGCAGGTCGCCTTTTTCCGTCAGCCCTGGATTGCCCAGCAGCTTAAGCAGGGCGACCGCCTGGCCGTGATGGGCAAGGTCGAGTTTGCCTACGGCTTTAAGCAGATGGCCTCGCCGCACTTTGAAAAGCTTGAGGAAGGGCGTGCCGCTGGCACTATCCTGCCGGTCCATTACGTGAGTGATGGCGTGAGCCAGGCGTGGATGCGCCGCATCGTAAGCGGCGCGCTCGAGGTCGTCGGCAATCCCTTTGATCCCATTCCGGCACGCTTACGCGTTAAACGTCGCCTGATGAGCAATGCCCGTGCGCTTCGATCGATCCATTTTCCCTCGAGCATGGCTGAGCGCGATATCGCGCGCGAACGGCTTGCCTACGAGGAGTGCCTCTACCTGCAGCTGGCGCTGCGCCTGCGCAACGACGGCGGCCTGGTCGATGTGGTGCCCTATGCCCACGCCGCGGGCGAGCACCTGGCCGCGCTTAAGCAGGCCCTGCCGTTTTCGCTGAGCGACGAGCAGGAGGCCGCGTTCCAAGACATCCTGCGCGATATGTGCGATGGCGGGCGCGTGATGAACCGCCTGCTGCTGGGCGACGTCGGTACCGGCAAGACCGCTGTTGCCGCCTGCGCGCTGGCTGTGGCTGCCGATAGCGGGACCCCGGGCCGCGACCGGTGCTG
>URNQ01000246.1 GCA_900549245.1 uncultured Collinsella sp. | reverse complement strand
CGTCCTCCGTGCCCTGGTAGTGGCTCGAAAGCACGTACTTGATGTCCTCGATGGTCACCTTGCGCTCGGGCACGCGGCTCCAGGGAATATCGTCGCTCTCGGGCGTGTAGTCGGCCTCGGGACCGTCCCACACATCGCTGGGGTTAAGGCAGCGCTGCATGTACCAGGCGCGCGGCGTGTTGTAAACGTGGTCGCTGTCACTGTGCGAGCCAAAGGCCTCGCGCGGGTTAAAGACCGCGGCCGGACCGTCGCCCTCGACGCCCAGCGTCAGGTCCAGATGCCACTCGGCCATCCAGGAGCGCAGGTCGGCGGAGCACATGTGGTCGGCCTGGGCGCCCTCGGCGTCATCCAGGTCAAAGCTGTCGATACCCAGCTGGTTGGGCATGGTCACATAGGCGTCATCGGGCACGCGCTTGGCAATCCAGTGGTGGCCGCCGATGGTCTCCAGCCACCAGATCTCGTCCACGTCGCTAAAGGCGATGCCGTTGTTCTCGTAGGTGCCGTAGCGCTCGAGCAGGTCGCCCAGGATACGCACGCCGTCGCGGGCGGACTTAGCGTACGGCAGGACAAGGGTCACCATGTCCTCCTCGCCCAGACCGCCGGGCTGCGCCGGCACATAGCCGTCCTCACCCTCGTTGCCCTTGGCGGGCACGTAGTCCACAAGCGGGTCGGCGCCGCGAACGCGCTCGTTGGTGGTGAGCGTCTCGGTTGCGGACATGCCCACATTGAGCTCGTTAAAACCGGCCTCGGCCCAGATGCCGTGGCCCGGAACAACATCGGGGACGCTCGTGTAGCGCATGGGGTTATCGGGCAGCTCAACGGTCAGGTGACTCAGGACGCTCGTGTAGACGCGCGGCTGCTCGTCGGAATGCACCACGCGCATACGCTTGGGCTCAAACACCCCGTTGGACGAGTCCTCGTTGCGGGCAACCAACGTCGACCCGTCGTAGCTCGCGTTCTTACCAACCAAAATCGTTGTGCACGGCATGCGCATCCTCCTTGGGCGAAGAAATCAAACGATAACAGTGTATCGCTTCGGCGCAGAAAGGGCGAAACCGCGGCGCTGGCAACCCCTGTGGTCAAAAAATGCCAAATATGAGTACTGTCACCAATTTAGTAACAGCAATTTTGCTACGTATGGGTGTCGAAAGTCTACATTTGTTCAAAAATTAGATGATGCAATTCCTCATAGGTCCAATAAAATAGGCTTTCTATCGATAATAAATATCGTTAGAGAGCCTATTTGACCTAAAATATATGTGACCATCTTGGCAACAGTACTCATATTTGGCATTTTTTGTCCACGGGGTATAGAACTAACCCCTCAAACAGCCCAAAACGCCTATTTCGATGCGCGCTCGGCCGCCTCGATCACGTGTTTGGCGAGGATCGCCGTCGTCACAGCGCCCACGCCGCCCGGCACGGGCGTGATGGCGTTAACGACCGGCTCCGCAGCATCAGAATCGACGTCACCCACCAGCTTGCCAGCGGCCTCGTCCCAATTAATGCCAACATCGATGATCGTCTGGCCCTCGCGAACCGCATCCACGCCAATCGTACGCGCGCGTCCAACGGCGGCAACCACAATGTCGGCAGCACGGCACTCGGCAGCAAGGTCGCGCGTATGCGTATGACACGTTGTCACGGTCGAATTGCGCGCCGTAAGCATGGCGGCAACAGGACGCCCGATCACCAGCGAGCGCCCGACCACAGCAACCTTAGCTCCATCCAGCTCAACGCCGTAATGATCCAGCAAAGCAAGCACGGCTTCGGCTGTGCAGGGGGCAAAACCCTCGCCGCGCCCCGAAAGCGTGGCGAGCAGCGAAGCCGGCGTCATGGAGTCAACGTCCTTGGCAGGATCGAGTGCCGCGGCAACCGCGTCCTCGTCAAGGCCGGCGGGCAGCGGGCGGAACATCAGGCAGCCATGAATAGCCGAATCGGTATTGATGTCCTCGATGGCCGTCAACAGCTCGTCCTGCGAAACATCGGCGGGAAGCAAAATGCGGCGAGCTTCAATGCCAACCTTCTCGCAGCGCTTGAGCGCACCGCGCTCGTAGGACAGGTCGTCCTCGCGCTCGCCCACGCGAACGATGGCCAGCGTCGGCACAACGCCGCGCTCACGCAAAGCCGCGCAGCGAGCGACGAGCTCCTCGGTCAAAGCGCGGGCAACGGGAGCACCCTTCAGCAGCTCAGCCATGGCTATCCTCTCTTCCTTGCAGCGTCGGCGGCGCGGCGCGCCAGCGCATCGGCGCGCGGCAACCACGTGTCGAGCAACTCATCACACGCCGTCTCGAGCTCCTCAGCACGAGCGCGATCCTTCATAGACGTGGTGTTCGCAAAGAGCGTCAAGCTCGCGCCCTGCATAGCAGAACGGCAGAACACGGCGCCGCACGCCACATCGGACAGCAGCTGACGCGAACCCTTGTCGGCCATGTCCTCGAGCAGCGCCAGTGCACGCCCGCAGGCATCCATAATGCGATACGGCGGCA
>URNQ01000245.1 GCA_900549245.1 uncultured Collinsella sp. | reverse complement strand
AAAAGCGCACGAGGGCGCTCGGCTGTGCCGGGACGGTCTCGGCTGCGCCGTCGGTCGTAGCGTCATGCTTGCTTTCGGCGTTCTTGCCGTGCTTGGTGGCGCCAGCTAGGCGATTGAGCCCCAAACGACGAGCGAGGCGCACCGGCGCCAGGTCGCGATCGGGGATAAAGGCCATCCAGGCACCCAGCAGCAGCGAGAACACACGGGTGTCGGTGCCGTAGTACACGCGGCTGGGGTCGGCGGCAGGGTTGTAAAGCACCATCATGGCGATGGCGGAGACGGCAGCCAGGCCCAGAACCACGCGGCGCGTGTTGGGCTTGCTCACATGCATGGATACCATAGCAAACAGCAGTGGCGGCCAAATCAGGTAGAACTGTTCCTCGATGGCAAGCGACCAAAAGTGCGTGAGCGGCGAGGGGTCGCCCAGAGCATTGAAGTACGAGACGTTTTGGGCAATCTGCCACCAGTTGTTGAAGAACAGCAGTGACGGCAGGATGTCGGGGCGCATCTTGGTGAGCATCACGTGGTTGAAGACGGTGCACAGCGCACAGGTCACCACCACGACGGTCACCACGGCGGGGACCAGGCGACGGATGCGGCGGATCCAGAAGCTCTTGAGGTCGATGCGGCCGGTCTTAGCGACTTCGTTGAGCTGCAAGCGCGTGATCAGATAGCCCGAAAGCACAAAGAAGATCGTGACGCCGAGCAGGCCGCCCTGCGCCCACGTGAGGTTGAGGTGATAGAGCACCACCGCGACGACGGCAAGCGTGCGCAGGCCGTCGAGCGCGGGGATGTAGCGGGACTTGGGGCGAGCAGGCGTCTGCTCCGCGGCGGGAGTGTTGGCGCGGCCCGCGTTGTTGGCAGAAGCGCGATGGGGGCTCGCGGTGCGTCGCGGCTCGTTGGCGCGGCGTTCACCCTTCACGCGTTCGTGCGGTGCCGGCTCGTTGCCCGTGCGGCGTCGACCGCGCGAGCCCGATTGCGAGAGTTGTTCCATAAAACATCATCCAATGACGAGAATAATCAGCACGCCTTCATTGTAACTGCCTGCTCCTGTGAATGCTTGCTGCTGGCGCAAGCTCAAGCGCGCGTCCACATCAAAGTGAACTAAAGTTATAGGGGGTGCGAGAGTGCACGATCGACGGCCGACGGTGGGCATAAGGCCCGCAGATGAGGAGGTTTCCATGGCAGATCGCGGCATCGTTGCGGTGTTCGGCAGTATGAACATGGACCTTTCGGTGGCGTGCGAGCGCATGCCGCGCGCGGGCGAGACCGTCGGTGGCAGCGGGTTTATCACCAACGCCGGCGGTAAGGGAGCCAATCAGGCCGTTGCCGCTGCGCGCATGGGTGCGCGCACGTGCATGATCGGCGCTGTTGGACGCGATACCTTTGGCGATGCGCTTGTGGCAGGGCTCCAGGATGCCGGCGTGGGCGTTGAGTTTGTGGCGCGTCGCGATGACGTGGAGACCGGTACCGCGACTATCATTCGCTGTGAGAGCGACAACCGCATCGTGCTGTCGCCGGGCGCCAACCATGCGCTTGCGGGCGAGGACGTTGCCCGCGCACTGAGGCGCTTGGTGGCCGACGAGCTCGACGGCGATGCCAGCGAGATTGCCCCGGCTGTCGGAAGCGTCTTTATTGCCCAGGGCGAATGTGACCTTGCGGCGACGGCCGAGGCGCTTGTTTGCGCTCACGAGCTGGGGTTCTATACGGTCTTTAACCCGGCGCCCGCCTGCGACCTGCCGGCAGGAGCGTGGCCTGCGGTCGACCTGGTCTGCCCCAACGAGACCGAGTGCCAGGTGCTGACGGGCATTCTGCCCACAGATGATGCGAGCTGCGTCGCCGCGCTCAATGTGCTGCTCGACAAGGGCGCCGGGGCTGCGGTCATCACGCTGGGCGGCGCCGGCTCGGTTACGCTCGGCGATGGCGGTGAGCCGCTGCGCATGCCGGCGCTTTCGAGTGTGGTGGTCGATACGACGGCCGCGGGCGATACGTTTATCGGCGCGTTGGCGGCGGCTCGTCTAGAGGGCTTGCCGCTCTTTGAGTGCATGGCCGCGGGTGCTCGCGCCTCGGCAGTGACGGTGTCGCGCTTGGGCGCTCAGCAATCGATTCCCACGCGCGCCGAAGTTGAACATTGGTTTGGTTAAACGATAAAGACGGAGAAGCGGAGTAGAACAATGGCAACCAAGAAGCTGATCCTTGATCTGGATATGGGTGTGGATGATGCGATGGCGCTTGCCTATGCCATCGCGAGCCCCGAGGTGGAGCTCGTCGGCATCACCACGTGCTTTGGCAACGTGCGCGTCGAGCAGTCGGCGCACAACTGCTTGGCGGTGCTCGACCTGTTGGGTCGTCCCGAGGTGCCGGTGTACCTGGGCGCCGATCGTCCCATGAAGGCAACCGAACCCTACACGCCGCCGGCGTCCACCACGCTTATCCACGGCAAGAACGGCATCGGCGGGGGGACGGGGCCCCCCCCCCCCCGACTTGCCATA
>URNQ01000244.1 GCA_900549245.1 uncultured Collinsella sp. | reverse complement strand
GCTCTTCCGATCTTAACCTACCAAAAAGGGACAGGTTTATTTTGGCAGGTTTTATCTGGAAAACGTCGAAGTATAAGACTGCCGTTGATTGAGAGGGGAGAGGCGGAGGCCCTCGTCGCCCTCGGCGCGGCATTGCTATAGAGACAAGGAGACCACTCATGGCACTTGAGAAGATTGACATCGACACCCTCGACCCGGCGGCGACCATCGTCGTGGCAACCGGCAACGCCCATAAGCTCACCGAGATTGAGGCCATTTTGGGCAAGGTCATGCCCGAGGTACGCTTTGTGGCGCTCGGTCAGCTGGGCGATTTTGAGGACCCCGAGGAAAACGGCACGACGTTTTTGGAGAACGCCATCATCAAGGCGCAGGCTGCCGTCGAGGAGACGGGCCTTATGGCCATCGCCGACGATTCGGGCCTGGTCGTCGACGCGCTGGACGGCGAGCCCGGCGTGTATAGCGCGCGCTATGCGGGCGTGCACGGCGACGATGCCGCCAACAACGCTAAGCTCCTCGTTAACCTGGAAGGCGTGGCCGACGAGGACCGCACTGCGCGCTTTATGAGCGTCGTCGCGCTCATCGATACGGACGGCCTGGTCACCTATGGCGAGGGCGCCTGCGAGGGCGTTATCGCGCACGAGGGCCGCGGCGACCATGGTTTTGGCTATGACCCGCTGTTCCTGCCGGTCGACACGCCGGGCAAGACCATGGCCGAGCTGACGGCGGACGAGAAGAATGCCATCAGCCATCGATTCCATGCGCTCGAGCACCTATCCGCCAAACTGACGGGCGAGGAGTAAGCCGTGCGTGCGGTGGTGCAGCGCGTACTCAACGCCGGCGTGACGGTCGACGGCGAGTGCGTGGGCCGCATTGGACGCGGCTACCTGGTGCTGTTGGGCGTGGGTCACGGCGACACGCGCGCCGAGGCTGATAAACTGTGGGGCAAGCTCCGCGGCTTGCGCATTAACGAGGACGAGAACGGTAAGACCAACCTGGCACTTGCCGATGTCGACGGCGAGGTTCTCGTAGTGTCGCAGTTCACGCTGTTCGCCGATTGCCGTCACGGCCGCCGCCCATCGTTTACCGATGCCGGCGCCCCCGATGTTGCCAACGAGCTCTACGAGTACTTCCTGACGCTCGTTCGCCAAGATGTCGAACACGTGGCGCACGGCATCTTTGGCGCCGATATGAAAGTCGACTTGGTCAACGACGGCCCATTCACCATCGTCCTCGATACCGACAATCTGTAAGTAGCCAAATTAGCTACTTGCGCGTGTTTGTAACAGGGTGCTATAGTATTAGAGTTTTGTCTATCTTAGGGGTATTATCCCCTTTTTGAATTGCACCTTCTGGAGGCCCTGTTCATGGAAGAGATGGAAGTCAATCACGTCGACGACATCCACGAGAAGCTGACCGATATGGTGGGCGATCGCGTCAAGGTTAAGGCCAACATGGGCCGCACCCGCGTCGTCGAGCGCATGGGCACCATCAAGAGCGTCCACCCCGCCGTCTTTATCGTCGAGGTTGACGAACGTCGCGGCCGCAAGTCGCGTCAGTCCTACCAGTATATCGATGTCCTCACCGGGCAGGTCGAGCTGTTCGACCCCGAGAGCGGCGAGCATATCTTTACCCCGCTCGGCAATCAGCTCGAGGAGCACTAACGGTGACCGATCGGTCCCTGACTCTTTCCGCGCCGGCAAAGATTAACCTCTACCTGGGGGTTCATACCGAGCGCGATGACCGCGGCTACCACAGGGTCGATTCCCTGATGGCAGCCGTCGGTCTTTCCGATTCCGTGACGGTCGCGCCGGCGCAGGCGCTGACCGTCCAGACGGTTCCGGCATCAGATTTTCCCATGCAAAAGAATACGGCGTATCGGGCTGCGGTTGCTATGGCCGAGCATTATGGTCGCGAGGCAAACATCTGCGTGACGATTGAGAAGCGCATTCCATTGTGCGCCGGCTTGGGCGGCCCCTCGACGGATGCGGCCGCGGTCATTGTCGCCTTGGCGGAGCTCTGGGGAATTGATCGCGCCGACCCCGCGCTCGACGACATTGCGCGGGGTATTGGTGCTGACGTCCCGTTCTTTTTGCACGCGAGCCCTGCGTTCTACGTAGGTGGGGGAGACGTGCTGGCAACTGAGTATCCCGCGCTGCCCGCAACGCCCGGCGTGTTGGTCAAGCCGCGCGAGGCAAGCGTTTCGACAATTGAAGCCTATCGACGTTTTGACGAGGCTCCGGTGCCTGCAGACAAGCCCGGCGCGATAGCTTCTGCCTTGCATGCTGGTGATGCCGAGACGGCATATGCGCTCATCCATAACAACCTGGGTGCCATTTCCGCACAGATGGAGCCGCAGATTCAAATGGTTCTCGATTGGCTGCGTAAACAGGACGGCACCGTTGCTGTAGATGTGTGCGGATCGGGTGCCTGCTCATTTGCCATTTGCGACACCGCCGCCACGGCCGAAAGGCTTGCCGACGCTGCCCAGCAAAACGGCTGGTGGTCC
>URNQ01000243.1 GCA_900549245.1 uncultured Collinsella sp. | reverse complement strand
GTCGGCCGCGCCCCTACCCCGTGCCGGCGGGCGGGCGCGAGGCGGTCGACGCCGCCCTGGCTGCCACGCCGCTCAACCGCTATCCCGATCCCATGTCCAACGATCTGCGCGACGAGCTTGCCGCTTGGCATGGTGTGGCGCGCGAGAATGTCTGCGTGGGCAACGGCGGCGACGAGCTGCTCTATAACTACCTGTTGGCGTTTGGCGGCGCGGGACGGACCCTGCTCAACTGCCCGCCGTGCTTTAGCGAGTATGCGTTCTTTGCATCGCTCTGCCAGACCGAGGTGCGCGACGTGTGGCGCGACCCCGCGACCTTTGAGCTCGACCAGGCCGCCGTGCTTGCGGCGGCACCCGAGTGTAACCTGGCAATCGTGACCTCGCCCAACAACCCCACGGGTGACGTGGCACCGCTCGACTTTGTCGCGGCGCTGTGCGATGCGTGCCCCGGCATGGTAATGGTTGACGAGGCCTACGTGGAGTTTGCCGACGATTCGTTTGGCGCGGCCACCACGGCGCAAGGCCTTATCGCCGAGCATCCCAACCTGGTGATTCTACATACGCTGTCCAAGGCGTTTGGCGCCGCCGGCACGCGCCTGGGCTACGTGATCGCGGCGCCCGAGGTCATCGACGTGTTCGCGGCGATTCGCCAGATCTATTCGGTCAATGTGCTGAGCCAGGCCGCCGCGCTTGCCTGCGTGCGTGCCCGCGATGCGTACGCGCCCGTGGTGGCGCAGGTTGCATCCGAGCGCGAGCGCGAGCTGTGCGCCCTGCGCGCGATGGCTGCCGAGGGCCTGCCTGTGGAGGCATGGCCGAGTGCGGCGAATTTTGCGCTCGTGCGCACGCCGCATGCCACACGCGTGCGCGAGCGTCTGCGCGACGAGTATTCGATTCTGGTGCGCGACTTTAGCTACGCGCCGGGGCTCGCGGATTGTCTGCGCATTACCGTGGGTACCCCGCAGGAAAACGACGAGGTGCTGGCCGCGTTTGCCGCGCTGGTGAAGGAGGAGATATAGATGGACCGCTATGCTGAGGTGACCCGCAAGACGGGCGAGACCGATATCGTCATAAAGCTTGACCTGGACGGAAGCGGCGTGTGCGATATCTCGACCGGCGTGCCGTTTTTCGACCACATGCTCAACGCCTTTGGCCGCCATGGTCTGTTTGATCTGACGGTACACGCGGTGGGCGACGTTGAGGTCGACGCACATCACACCGTCGAGGACACGGGCATTGTGCTGGGCGAGGCGTTTTGCCAAGCGCTGGGCGATAAGGCGAGCATTACACGCTTTGCCGACGCGGCGATTGCCATGGACGAGACGCTCGTGATGGCCGCCGTGGATATCTCGGGTCGCGGGCAGGCCTACTGCGAGCTACCCGTACCGACCGAGCGCGTGGGCACCTTTGATACCGAGCTGGCCGTCGAGTTCTTCTACGCCTTTGCGCACGATGCCGAGCTCACGCTGCACGTGCGTGAGCTGGCGGGCGGCAACTCGCATCACATTATCGAGGCCGCCTTTAAGGCCGTGGGCCGCACGATGCGTCACGCCTGCGAGCTCGATCCCCGCGTGCAGGGCATCCCCAGCACCAAGGGCTCACTGTAACCTGCCAAAAAGGGACAGGTTTATTTTGGCAGGTTTTATCTGCGGGAATGCTGTCTCATGTGGTGGGCGAACGTTTAACCGACCAAAATAAACCTGTCCCTTTTTGGCAGGTTTTAGATGAGATAAGGGAGGGTCGCGTGGGCGAACCGAAGATCGTGGTGGTCGACTACCACAAGGGCAACTTGTCGAGCGTTGTGCGCGGGCTTGCGCGCGCCGGTGCCGCTGCCTGCACGTCGGACGATTCGGAGCAGATCCGCAACGCCGACGGCCTGGTCATCCCGGGCGTGGGCGCGTTCTATGACGCGATCGCTTTTATGCGCCAGAGCGGCGAGGAGGCGGCCGTGCTCGATGCCGTTGCCGCCGGAACTCCGCTGCTCGGCATCTGCCTGGGCCTTCAATTATTTTTTGAGCGCGGCAACGAGGGCGTGCCTGCGGACGAAGGCGCGGTTGCCGACGGCAACACCCCCGAGCAGGCCGGTGGCCCCTGGGTCGATGGCCTGGGCATCATGCGCGGCTCTTGCACGCGCTTGGAGTCGAGCCGTCTGAAGGTCCCGCACGTGGGCTGGGATCAGGTGCACATGACGCCTGCCGGTGCGGCCGATCCGCTACTTGCCGGTTTTGCCGAGGGTGCCAACATGTACTTCACCCACAGCTATGCGGTGGCCGACGATGCCGATGCCGCCGATGTGCTGGCGCACACGCACTACACGCGGAGCTTCCCGTGCATCGTGCGCCGCGGCAACGTGTGGGGCTGCCAGTTCCATCCCGAGAAATCCTCTGCGCTGGGTCAGCGCATTCTTAAGAACTTCGTCAACATCGTCGAGGAGGATGGCCGATGATCCTGTTTCCCGCAATCGATTTGATCGGCGGCAAGGTCGTGCGCCTGGGGCGCGGGGGCCTAGCCGGCCA
>URNQ01000242.1 GCA_900549245.1 uncultured Collinsella sp. | reverse complement strand
CAGCAGCCATTGAATATGCGTGCAGGCTCGTTGCCTAAAAGGACAAGCTAGAAACCAAAGCCAAAGCCCGTTCCGGTAATCGCCGAGTATATAAAGTAAACGTTGATCACGTTGAGGAACACACCCGTGACGCAACCGTTGCGCAGGTAGCGCTCGCACACGATGCGCGCCATGGCGGCAGAGTCCTCATTGTTCTTGGCCTGGCGTCCCGCCGTAAAGTACGTTGCCACGCTCACCAGCAGGTTGAGCACCGGCAGTGCCAGCAGCTCGTAGCTCTTGCCCCAGCGCGTCACCTCGCCGGCTGCGTTAAACTTCGTTGCCACCTCAGGGCCAATGTTGGGGATCACACACGCTGCGACCACCAGCGGAATCACCGCAAGTACGAGCAGTGCAATACCCATGTAGCCGGCTTTTTTGCCATATTTAAACATGCGCGTCATCCTTACACGTTAAAGCGGAAGTGCACGACATCGCCATCGGCCATGACATAGTCCTTGCCCTCAATACGCAGCTTGCCGGCAGCCTTAGCGCCCTGCTCGCCACCGAGCTCGATGTAGTCGTCATAGCCAATGACCTCGGCCTTAATAAAGCCGCGCTCAAAGTCGGTGTGAATGACACCGGCAGCCTGCGGAGCGGTCGCACCCTGACGAACCGTCCAGGCCTTGACCTCCATCTCGCCGGCCGTAAAGAACGACTGCAGGCCGAGCA
This sequence comes from uncultured Collinsella sp., assembly GCA_900549245.1. Lineage (GTDB taxonomy): Bacteria > Actinomycetota > Coriobacteriia > Coriobacteriales > Coriobacteriaceae > Collinsella. The sequence goes on along the minus strand of URNQ01000242.1, from coordinate 1,811 downwards.
GCTTGTAGGCGGCCTGTGCGAGCACGTCCAGACCGGGCTGCTCCAGGCCCAAGCTCTCCAGGTAGTCGGCCGCATCCTCGGGATCGAGCTCGGAAAGCTCGGCCTCGATCTTGGCGCAGATCGGCAGCGGCTTGACGCCATCGATGGGCGCCAGGTCCTCGTTGAGCATGTCCTCGTCCACGTTGGCCACATACAGGATGGGCTTCATGGTGAGCAGGAACAGGCCCTTGGCGGCGGCGCGCTCCTCGTCGGTCATCTCCATGGACGCGGCGCGCTTGCCCTCGTTGAGCCAGGCGAGTAGGCGCTTGGCGACCTCAAACTTGGGCATGAGCTCCTTGTCGCGCTTGGCCTCCTTCTCGAGCTTAGGCAGTTGCTTCTCGAGCGTGCCCATGTCGGCCAGGATAAGCTCGGTCATGATGGTGTCGGCGTCACCGGCGGGGTCGACAAACTCGCCCGTGCGGCCCACCTCGCGCATAACGTTGGGGTCCTTAAAGTAGCGCACGACCTCGCAGATGGCGTCGGTCTCGCGAGTGTTGGCCAGGAACTGGTTACCCAGACCCTCGCCCTCGTTAGCGCCCTTCACCAGGCCTGCGATGTCGACGAACTCGACCGTCGCAGGCACAATGCGACCCGGGTTAACGATGTCGGCGAGCTTTTGCAAGCGGCTATCGGGCACGTCGACGATACCCACGTTGGGGTCGATCGTGGCGAACGGGTAGTTGGCGGCAAGGCCGGTCTTTTTGGTAAGCGCGGTGAACAGCGTCGACTTGCCCACATTGGGCAGGCCCACGATACCGATGGAAAGGGACACGACAGCTCCTTTTGGTACAAGCATTTCAAACTGCATAAGTATAGCGCCGCCGCAGCATCTGGGCGAACCCGGACACCACGGCGGCACGAATGAAGCAGAGATAGGGGTCGCTGACTAGTCCGCGAGCTTTTCCACCTGGTCGAGCATCTTATCGAGCTTGGCCTTTGCTTCGGCTTTTGCCTTTTGGACCTCTTCGTGGGCTTTGGCCTTCTGGGCAGCCTTTTCCTCGGCCTCGGGATCGACGACGACCAGACTGGACGCGTCATGCTCAACCAACTTGAGCGCATGCTCGGGGCACACCTTGACGCAGGCACCGCAGCCCAAGCAATACGTGGACTCCAACGCAAAGCGGCCGCTTCCCACCAAATCGCAGGCGAACGTGGGGCATACATTGACACACTCGCCACATGACGTGCACTTGTCAAAATCACACTCAGGCGTGCTCACCTGCATGTTCTGGGCAAGCTCGGGATGGTTTTGCAGCGTCGAGAGCACCAGCTGGCGACCGTGCGTGAGCGAACGGCGACGCTTTGCCGTCGTGGTACCGCACATGGTGTTGAGCGTGCGCTCGAGCTGGGTAATCTGGTGACGGTGGGCTTTGAGCTTCTGCGTCACCGAGGCCAGCGCCGCCGTTGCCGGGTTGAGCTTGGTCACGGTAAGGCCCGTGGTGCGAGCGATCTTTTCCATGTACTCCTTGCGCTCGTACTCGCGGCGCTTGTGGCACTTGAGGCTCTTGGGATCGACCTCCAGACCCATGCCCGTGCCCGCCCACTCCTCGGCGGTAGCAATGGCCTCGCCCAGGATGTCCTCGCCACCGGTGTTACGGCACTTATCGCACACGCCCAGCGGCAGGTACACGCTCACGTTGGGATAATCGGCCAGCACCGAGAACCAGGTCTCGGCCGTAATATCGCCCACACAGGCGACAACAACCTCGTTCTCGCGCGGCATGCGCTTAAGGGCACGCGTGCAGGTAACGTAGGCGGTCTCGTGGCTCGTA
>URNQ01000241.1 GCA_900549245.1 uncultured Collinsella sp. | reverse complement strand
CAGCGGCAAAGCGCGCTCGAGCGGCAGCATGGACCCGAGCCATGTTTTAAGCGCGATGGGCATCGGTCGCGAGCAGGCATTGGGCGCACTACGCATTTCCTTTGACGACCGCGTGAATCCGGACGATCTGGACGAGTTTGCCTGGACGCTGCTCTCGATCGTAGGCGCCGCATGATCGTCGCCGAGCTTGAGCGCGCGCTGCTGGCACGCTATCCCAAGACTGATGCCGAGAGTTGGGACCATGTAGGACTCTCCGTCGGCGACCCTGCCGCGCAGATTACCGGCCTTGCCTGCGCGCTCGATGCGACCGAAGCTAATGTTCGCCGCGCCCAAGAAGCCGGCGCCAACGTGCTGCTGACGCATCATCCCATATACATCAAGGCGCCCGAGGCCTTTTGTCCGGCGGATGCTGCACGCCCCCAATGCAGTGCGGCCCTCTACGAGGCCGCCCGCTGCGGGGTGAGCATTATCTCGCTCCACACCAACTTGGACCGCTCGCACGAAGCCCGTGTCTGCCTGAGCAAGCTGCTGGGTGCCGCACCCGTGAGCTCACTGGAGCACGTGGACGACCCCGAGGCCAACGGCCTGGGCGCACTTGCAACGCTCAACGACTCGTGCACGCTGCGCGATCTTGCCACCCGTGCTGCCACGGCCTTCGGCAGCGACCCGCGTGTGTGGGGCAAAGCCGATCGCCCGTGCCGCACCGTCGCCATTTTGGGCGGCTCCCTGGGCGACTTCGGAGAGCTCGCCATCGCCGCGGGCGCAGATGTTGTCGTGACGGGCGAGGCGGGCTACCACGTGGCGCAAGACCTTGCCTTGCGCGGACTGCCGGTGATCTTGCTCGGCCACGACCGCTCCGAAGAGCCGTTCGTTGATATATTGATGAACTCTGCAGTTGACGCCGGGGTCGACCCCCGTCATGCGATTAAAATACTGAACCCTTGCCAATGGTGGACTGTGACAAAAGGAGAGAACTTATGAGCGCCGGCGCTACGCTACTCAAGCTTCAACAGATCGATTTGGAGCTCGCCCGCAACAAGAGCGAACTTGCCAATATGCCGGAGCTCAAGGAGCTCGCTTCCAAGCGCAAGACCTATGTGAAGCTCAAGTCCGAGATGACCAAGCTCTACGCCCAGCGCAAGGATCTGGACATTGAGCTCGACGATCTCAACACCACCGAGATTCAGACCAACAACGCCATCGAGGCTGCCAAGAAGCGCCATGTCGACGGCTCCGACTACCGTGAGGTTCAGGACCTGGAGAATGAACTCGCAACCCTGGCCAAGCGTCTGGACAAGATTGAGCACACCCGCAAGGACGTCGTTGTCGCCCATAAGGAGGCGCTCGACCGCGAGGCCCGCGCGCAGGCCATCATCGCCAAGTTCGAGGAGGGTGTAAAGGCCGATACCAAGGCCGCCCGCGCCAAGGCTGCCGACCTTCAGGCTCAGATTGACGCCGCCACTAAAGAGCGCACCGCGCTTGCTGCCACGCTGCCGGCCGACGTGCTCACCGACTACGAGCGTCTGCTCAAGCAGTTCCGCGGCCTGGCCGTCGAGACCATCCAGGGCAACATCCCCACGGTCTGCCACACAGCTCTGCAGGCATCGTCCATGAGCGACCTCAACCATGACGGCAGCGAGATCACGCACTGCCCGTACTGCCACCGCCTCCTAGTACTCCCGAGCAAGGAAGCCTAGCGATGACGGCGGCATCCAACAATTCAATGCAACTTGAGGGAAAAACGATCCTGCTGGGCATTACCGGCGGGGGCGCCGCCCCTAAATCGTGCAAAATCCTGCCATTGGCCCCGCCTATAAGTCGTGCAATATCGTGCGCCTGCTGCAAAAGCGCGGCGTGCGCGTCAAAGTCGTTATGAGCGAGCATGCCACCGAGTTTGTAGGCCCGCTCACCTTCCGTGCGCTCACCAACGAGCCAGTTGCCGTGGGCCTATTCGACGATCCCTCCGACCCTATCCACCACATTTCGCTGGCGCAGGAGCCCGATCTGGTAGTCGTGGCGCCCGCGACGGCCAATATCATCGCCAAGATGGCCAATGGCATCGCCGATGACCTTATTTCCACCACACTGCTTGCCACGCCGCGACCCATCGTGATCGCACCCGCTATGAACAACGGCATGTGGAAAGCGCCGGCGACGCAGGCCAACATGGCCATGCTGCGTGACCGCGGCGTGCATGTGGTGGGTCCGGGAAGCGGCTACCTTGCCTGCGGCGACGTGGACACGGGCCGCATGAGCGAGCCCGAGGACATCGTCGAGGCCGTCTGCATGGTACTCAATCCCGTGCCGCAAGACCTGGCGGGCAAGCGCATCGTGATCACCGCCGGTCCTACGCACGAGCCGATCGACCCCGTGCGCTTTATTGGCAACCGCTCTTCGGGCAAGATGGGCATCGCCCTGGCGGGGGAGGCTGCTCGCCGCGGCGCCGCCGTCACACTCGTGCTGGGACCGACATCGCTCGACGTTCCCCGCGGCGTGGCGTGCGTAAGCGTGCAGACCGCCGCAGAGATGCTGCAG
>URNQ01000240.1 GCA_900549245.1 uncultured Collinsella sp. | reverse complement strand
GATAAGCGTCTGGGTATGGGGCGGCAGCCACCGCGGATCGTCGATGGGCGCCGTGCCTGATTCCTCGTCGCGCACCGTAGGGTCGGCGAGCTTAAACTCCTCAACGCCCGTGCGATGCTTGTAGTCGATTACCACGGCGCGATTCTCGGCGTCCACGTCCACGCGGTCGATGCGCCCGCCAAGCGGCCAGCCGGCATACTCGACCTGGAGCTCGTTGAACGCAAACTCCAGGTAGCGCGGCGCGAAGGGCGCGAGCGCCTCGGCTTCATAGGCAAGCACGCCCTCCAGCTGCGGCAAAATCTCGGCCACTTGGCGCTCCTCCACTGGAGAGAGCGGCACCAGCGGGCCCTCGGTACCGCGCTTGCCGGCGTGCTCGGCCAGGGTCTCGGCAAAGACCTCGTGCAGCAGCTCCTGAGCACGTGGCAGGTTCTCGGGCGTCACGCGCTCCATGCCCTCCTGGGGCAGACGGGCATGCAAGTGCTCCAGCACGTCATGGACAAAGTTGCCCTTCTCCATGTTGCCAAAGCCGGCGTCGATCGACTGGGGTTTGACGCGATACGAGACGAACCAGCACAGCGGGCAGGTCGAATAGGCCTCGATCTGCGAGGCAGACGTCAGGCGCGGCACCAGCGGCGCATCCTCGCCCTCGCCATCGCGACGGCGCAGGACCAGATACGGAATGGCTTCATCGCTCAGATGCTGAGGAGCTTCGCAGGTCACGCGCTCGCGCCTAAGACCTTCGCCTGCCGCGGGATCGAAGTCCCTTACGATATCGCCCTCACCCACGCACTTCGCCTTGTCGGCGCCAACGGCCTTAGCGTCGTCAGCGGCCTTGTCGGCGTCAGCGGCCTTAGCATCGTTAGCGGCCTCGGCATGCGCCCGCAACTCGGTCCACACGGCAGCCGGGTAGCACTCGCGCGCCTGGCGATCGTGCGTCACGCGGGCAAGCGCAACCGGACCGCGCGCGGCCTGCATCGCGCGGCCAAAGCGCACGCGCAACAAGGCGGCAGGCTCAAGCGTCACACCGCTGCGATCTAACTCTGCCGTCAGCGTTGCCAGCGGGCCCTCCTCATGTGAGAGCGGATAACTGTCCAGGTCGACGTCGGCAAACAGCACGGCATCGTAGCTGCCGGGGCGCAGAGCCGCCGCATCGGCAAGCGAAGCAAAGCGAACCTGGGCGCGTGGCGCACGGTCAACCTCGTAGGTCTCGTAATCGTAGGCGGCGCTACGCTTGTCCACCTTGGTTCGAATGTCATCGAGCACGGGCACGGTCGCGGCCTGCGACACGTCGAGCGCACGGGCGCCATTCATAAGGATGTCGATGACGTGGCGCAGCAGGGCCACCTCCGCCTGGCGACGGGCCTGACCGTCGAGACCGCCAAGTGCGCGATCGGGCAGTGCCTCGGCAACGGCAAGCATGGCCTTGAGCGCCGTCACGGGTTTGTCGCGCCACAGCGCCTGGAACACGTCCGAGATCACGCACGGCACGTTCTTAAACCAGTTCTCGTCGCTCGCCGCTTTACGCGCGCCCCTCACCTGGCCCTGCACGCTCTGCAGCAGGCTCTTGACGCCCGCAGTGGTCTTGCTGCGCGACAGTCGCATATTCTTGTCGAACGTGCGCGCGCTGGCGGCGTCGGCACCCGAAAGCGGGCTGTAAATCCAGTCGGTAAGCTCCGGAGCGGGCCACCACTCAGTCTTAGAAGCTGCCCCTTCGTCGGCGGCCTTCATACGCTCGATCAGGTTGGCGAGCGCCGTGAACTGCCTGCCCGCAATGGATTGGGAAAACGCCGTGAACTCGGCCGTCTCGGCAGCAACGTGGCGCGCCGCCAAACGAGCGGCAAGCTCGCCGAACAGCTGGGGTGCCCGGGCAGAAACAACGAGCACGCGTACGGGGTCGGCGGGTGTTGCAGCAGCTTTATCGTCCTTGGACTCCTTGTGCGCTTTCACCAACTTATCGATGACGTCCGCATAAGCATGGGCACGGGCATGGGGGCCGGCGACCTCAATAAAGGCAGGCTGAGCAGCGGACTTGGAGGCAGTCTGGGGCGCGGCGGCGCCCTCCCCCAGCGGCGCGATCTCAAACAGCACACCGCGGACATCAAATGCCGCGGCAAGCTCCTCGCGCATCGCCGCTTGCTCGCGGGCAAGCAGCACGACAACCTCTCCCCCGTTGTTTGCCACGGCGGACAGCAGCTCGAGCAGGCTATACGTAAATGACGTGACGCCGCGCACGCAAACGGCGCGGGCGCACCCCGGCAGGTTGTCGGCCAAGGCGCCGGCCATAATGTCAGCCGCCTCGCAGGGCTCGACCATATCTCGACGGTCCAAACCGCGCGCATAGGCGCACAAAAGTTCAAACACGCGAGCCTCGGCGTCGCTTTTGGGCTTGGGCTTGCAAACGTTGTCGCAGCAACGCTCGGCACCTGTCCCTGCCACACCCGGCAACACGTCGAGGGCCATACGCGCAAGCATGCGTACTGTGCCCTGGCTGCGCGAGAGCGGCTGCAGGGCACCGACGGGCCCGCGGGGGCGGCGCGGAT
>URNQ01000239.1 GCA_900549245.1 uncultured Collinsella sp. | reverse complement strand
GTGCGATGCTCAAAATATCTGGCACGTCGAGGACTTGTCGTCCACCAACGGAACCATGGTGGTAAACGGCGCGACGAACGTCTGCATCCAGGTCGAGCCCGGCCGCTCCGCTCAGCTCAACCCCGGTGACGAGCTCAAGCTCGGAGAATCCACAACCTACGCCATCCTCCTCGGCGCCCTCTGACTCATCTCCTAAATAAGTTGCGGTGAAATAGGGGCTGTTTAAGGCTACGGCCGGCAAAAACAGTTCCTATTTCACCGCAGCTGCCATTTGGTCCCTCGGTGACGGAAGGATCAATTTTGCCCTTGGCGGTCACCCGAGGTAAACCTTTACCGCCCACCTATATTTGTCGAAATTACACTTGGCGGCGGGGTACAATAAACCCGCATGCGGATTTCCGTTGCGGGTGCCTCCCATCGCCGGGGCGTGCCCGGGAGCATCCGGCATGCGGCCTTTGCGGCGCTCGGTCATGTGCAAGACGGGCAGCTGGGCCTGTGGAGTGCGTGCAGCCCTCCTCGCCTCGGCATGCCTTCTCTCCACGCCATGTACCTGCTGCTGAGCCTGCCTGCCAGATGATTGGAAGCAACAGCGAAAATCCCATCACGCCAATATCCCGGCGATCGCCGGGGCCTGTATACCTATATGAGAGGAGAGGGGTATATGGCGCGTAAGTTTAAGTCTATGGACGGCAACGAGGCGGCCGCATATGTTTCGTATGCGTACACCGAGGTAGCGGGAATCTATCCCATTACGCCGTCCAGCCCGATGGCCGACCATGTCGACCAGTGGGCGGCCCAGGGTCGCAAGAATATCTTCGGCACCCCGGTCAAGGTCGTCGAGATGGAGTCCGAGGCAGGTGCAGCCGGTACCGTTCACGGTTCGCTGGGCGCCGGTGCTCTGACCACCACCTACACGGCTTCTCAGGGTCTACTTCTGATGATCCCGAACATGTACAAGATCGCGGGCGAGCAGCTCCCGGGCGTCTTCCACGTCTCCGCGCGTTGCGTCGCTTCCCACGCCCTGAACATCTTTGGCGATCACTCCGACGTCATGGCCTGCCGCCAGACCGGTTTCGCCATGCTCGCCGAGGGCAACGTCCAGGAGGTCATGGACCTCTCGCCGGTGGCTCACCTTGCCGCCATCGAGGGTAAGACCCCGTTCCTTAACTTCTTCGACGGCTTCCGCACCAGCCACGAGATCCAGAAGGTCGCCATGTGGGACTACAAGGATCTGGCCGAGATGTGCGACATGGACGCCGTCCAGGCTTTCCGCGACCACGCGCTCAACCCTGAGCACCCGCACACCCGCGGCAGCCACGAGAACGGCGATATCTTCTTCCAGAACCGTGAGGCCTGCAACAAGGTCTACGACGAGCTTCCCGCCGTCGTCGAGGGCTACATGAAGAAGATCAACGAGAAGCTCGGCACCGATTACGGCCTGTTCAACTACTACGGCGCTCCCGATGCCGACCGCGTCGTCGTGTGCATGGGCTCCTTCTGCGACGTGCTCGAGGAAGTCATCGACTACCTCAACGCTCACGGCGAGAAGGTCGGCCTGGTCAAGGTTCGCCTGTTCCGTCCGTTCTCCATCAAGCACTTTGTCGACGTTCTCCCCGAGACCGTCCAGAAGATCGCCGTCATGGACCGCACCAAGGAGCCGGGTTCCATCGGCGAGCCGCTCTACCAGGACGTCGTTTCTGCTCTCTACGAGGCTGGCAAGACGGGCATCAAGGTCGTCGGCGGCCGTTATGGTCTGGGCAGCAAGGACACGCCTCCCGCGTCCGCGTTCGCTGTCTTCGAGGAGCTCAAGAAGGACGAGCCCAAGCGCGAGTTCACCATCGGCATCGTCGATGACGTGACCAACCTGAGCCTGCCCGAGGCTGAGGATGCGCCCAACACCGCAGCCCCCGGCACCATCGAGTGCAAGTTCTGGGGTCTGGGTGGCGACGGTACCGTCGGCGCCAACAAGAACTCGATCAAGATCATCGGCGATCACACCGACAAGTACGTTCAGGCCTACTTCCAGTATGACTCCAAGAAGACCGGCGGCGTCACCGTCTCGCACCTGCGCTTTGGTGATTCCCCGATCCGCTCGCCGTACTACGTGGCCAAGGCCGACTTTGTCGCTTGCCACAACCCCAGCTATATCGTCAAGGGCTTCAAGATGGTCCGCGACGTCAAGCCGGGCGGTACCTTCCTGGTCAACTGCCAGTGGAGCGACGAGGAGTTCGCCGAGCACATGCCCGCTGTGGCCAAGCGCTACATCGCGAACAACAACGTCAACGTCTACCTGATTGACGCTATCGACCTGGCCGCTAAGGTCGGCATGGGCAAGCGCACCAACACGGTGCTCCAGTCCGCCTTCTTCGCGCTGGCCAAGGTCCTGCCCGCCGAGGACGCCCTGCAGTACATGAAGGACGCGGCTACCAAGTCCTACATGAAGAAGGGCCAGGCTATCGTCGACGCCAACCACAAGGCCATCGATGCCGGCGCTACCGCCTTCCGTAAGTTCGAGGTTCCGGCCGACTGGGCTACCGCCGAGGATGCCGCTCCCGTCGA
>URNQ01000238.1 GCA_900549245.1 uncultured Collinsella sp. | reverse complement strand
CGATACGGCCGACGAAGTTGGAGTGGTCGATAGTCACGCACTGCATGGCCAGCGGGGCGTTCTCGTCAACCTCGGGCGCGGGCATGTCGTCGATGATCATATCGAGCAGCGGATACATGTCCATGTTGCCGTCGTTGGGGTCAAGGCGGGCAAAGCCATTCATGGCGCTGGCGTAGACCACGTGCTCCATGGCAAACTCGAGCTGGTCGTCGGTGGCACCCAGGTCGGCCATGAGGTCCAGGCAGTCGTTGTAGGCCTTCTCGGGGTTGGCGCCCGGACGATCGATCTTGTTGATGACGATCATGATCTTGAGGCCGGTGTCGATAGCGTGACGCAGCACGAAACGGGTCTGGGGCATGGGGCCCTCAAAAGCGTCGACCAGCAGCAGGGCGCCGTCGGCCATACGCAGCACGCGCTCGACCTCGCCGCCAAAGTCGGCGTGGCCCGGGGTGTCGATGACGTTGATCTTGACGTCCTTGTACTCGATAGAGATGTTCTTGGCGAGAATCGTGATGCCGCGCTCGCGCTCCTGGTCGTTAGAGTCCAGGACGCGGTCCTCGACCTGCTGGTTGGCACGGAAGGCGTCCGTGGCACGCAGGAGCTTGTCGACCATCGTCGTCTTGCCGTGGTCGACGTGGGCGATGATGGCGATGTTCCTCAGATTGTCTACGCGCATGTAGTTCCCCTATCTTCTATCCATATACAAACGGCACGCGTATGCGGCCCGCCCAGCGATACAACGCTCAGCGGGAATATTGAGCCTTTTACCGAAAACTCGTTTATTTTAGCGATTTTAGATAAGAGGGGTTTCCTCACCTGCAGGTTCAGGGTCGCTCCACATAAAACCATCGCCGGCACCCATGCCCTCATACAGCACGTATGCCGAAAAACCGCTCTCGAGCGTGGTTTCGAAGAAGCTCACAAGCAGGGCGTCGTGATAGCCGCCGTCAATTTCGACACAACCGGTGTAGCCGATGGCATAGCGGGCTATGCGGCCCAGGCCCTCGTCCTTGAGGCCCATCTTGTGCTCGGAGATAAAGTTGGTGGCAGCCTCCAGGCATGCCTCCTCGCCGTCCTCGTCGAGCGCCGCCAGATATCGGTTGGAAGTAGCGTCCTCGATCGCCACAACTACACCCGGATTCTCACCGGCGGCGAGGTCGTCCAAGAACGCACCAATCAGGTCACACACCATGGCGTCGAGCTCGGCGGAGACGTTACCGGCGTCCTGCATATCCTGTGCCATCTTTAGACCTTCCCATCGAGTCTGGCGTCGTTACAGTTCTTGTGCCTCGGCAGCGATCTTGGCGGCAGCGTCGCGGGCGCGCATCATATCCATCGCGCGCTTGTCGAGTACCTTGATCTGGCTGGTCAGCATTACTGCATCGACCACACCCCAGATTACCAAGCCTGTTGAAATCGAAAACCCAAGCGCACCAACTGTACCACGAAGGCGCGAACAGATTGCCGCGACAAGGACGGAGACGACAACCATCTTGATAAACGAGCCGCGGCGCTCGCGAAGCGTGCGGGCCTGCGTCACATAGGCAATGCGAGCCGCCTCAGAAGCCTCCGAGCGCATCTGGGCTTCACGCGCGATGGCGGCCGCTTCAGCCGATACGCGGGTACCCATCAGCGACCTCTCCGCTCGCGTGCCAGACATTTAGAAGTCATCGGGGGAGAGCGTATGGACGAACTCGTCGAACTTCTCGAACTCCTGCTCGTCGTCGACATCCTCGGCGTGGGTGGAAACAGTGCCCAGGCGATTCATGATGTCGTCCTCCACAAACATGGGGGCATTGCTGCGCACGGCAAGGGCAATGGCGTCACTGGGGCGGGCGTCGATCTTGCGCTCCTCGCCATCGGCCAGTACGACGATCGTCGCGTAGAACACCGGCGGCTCGGCGCGAACGATCTCGATGCGCTCGAGCTTGGCGCCCAGGGCGTCAACGGTATCGAGCAGCAGGTCATGGGTAATCGGGCGCTCGGCGCGGCCGCTATCGATGCCGCGGCTGATGGCAGCAGCTTCAAACGAACCAGTCTGAATGGAAAGGGAACGCAGCGGCGCGGGCGAGTCCGATTTGCTGCTGCGCTCACGAAGTACGATAAGCGATGGCACGGGACCGGCGGCCATGACGATGGTCTCTATGTCGACGCGAACCATGGAACACCTCCGGTACGTAGCGGTTAACACGCGGCAGCGCGCCGCATTGAATAGCTATACTACCCAATCTTTCGCACAGCACACAAAATCAAAGTAGTTAATTTGGGACGGGGCTTTTTTGACTACTTTCAGTAGGTAAGAAAAAAGCCCCGAGGCAACGCCCCAGGGCTCTTCACAGTTTTGATGGTGGACCTGACAAGATTCGAACTTGTGACCTCCCGGTTATCAGCCGGACGCTCTAACCAACTGAGCTACAGGTCCATCGCGCAAGGGATATATTAGACGAGTCGTTACGCGCGCGTCAACAACTTTTTTGAAAATCTTTGGAGGGTGTTCGCCCCGGCCGCACGGCGGCATGTGAAGTCGCCTGCTCGGACAGTCCTGACTCGCGCAGAGAGCACAT
>URNQ01000237.1 GCA_900549245.1 uncultured Collinsella sp. | reverse complement strand
CGGCATGGAGGACTAACCCTGTCGCCGAGGCCGCTTATGGCGGCGAGCTGGTGCCTGTCAATTGTTGACTTGTGAACATTTACTTACACTTGCGTAGAGATTGCATCGCCCGCCCGGGTTCGGCATAGAGTCGGCCCGGGCATCTTTATAATGCTGGCTTAAAGACCCATTTGATTCCGACCGAACAAGGGAGCGAACATGGATCGTAGTAAGGTACCTGCCGTCCTGTCCATCGCGGGATCCGATTCCAGCGGTGGCGCCGGCATTCAGGCCGACATCAAGACCATCACGGCGCACCGCCTGTATGCCGAGACGGCCATCACCGCCATCACAGCGCAAAACACACTGGGCGTTACCGCCGTGCAGGATATCTCGCCAGAGATCGTAGCCGCGCAAATTGACGCCGTTTTTGACGATATCCGCCCCAGCGCCGTCAAGATCGGCATGGTTTCCTCTGCCGAGATTATCGATGTTATCGCCGACCGCCTGAGCGCTTGGAACGCGACAAACGTGGTAGTCGACCCCGTCATGGTAGCCACCTCGGGCGCACGGCTGATTGCCGAGGATGCCGCCGAGGCGCTCACCCGCCGCCTGTTCCCGCTGGCGACGGTTATCACGCCCAATATTCCCGAGGCCATGGCCCTGCTCGACTACGAGGTCGACTCCGAGCGTACGCAGCAAAACGCCGCCATGCTCCTCACCCGCCGCTTTGGCTGCGCGTCCCTCGTTAAGGGCGGGCATCTTGTCAACGAGGCCAACGATGTACTAGCAGAGCCCGCACCGCTCGATGACGAGGGCAACCATCTGGGAGATCCACTCACCACGTGGTTCCGCCACAAGCGCATCGAGACCGACAACACGCACGGCACCGGATGCACGCTCTCATCCGCCATCGCCTGCGCGCTGGCCCAGGGCATGGATCTTGCCGATGCCGTCAACGCCGGCAAGGCCTACCTGACAGGCGCTCTGGCCGCCGGCCTGAACATGGGCAAAGGCTCCGGCCCCGTCAACCACATGTGGCAGTATTAAGATTCGCAGCCCAAGCCACCGCAAAGGCGCCCGCCCCCTTTGCGGTGGTTTGGGGTCGCGCTACTCACCGAGCATCTCTTGGAGCTTGGCTGCCACGGCGTGACCCAGGCTCTCGTGGCTTTCGGGCATCATATGCAGATAGTCGATATCGCCCGGCTCGGCAAACTCGGCGGCATTCAAAAAGTCGCAGTCAAACTGTTTAGCAGCATACGCATAGTATTCGGCAAAATGCTCCGAGGCCTCGACGGAGCGCTCGTCAAAGTCGGTCATGTACACATCGGCGATCTGCGGTTTAATCTTGATAGGCGCCATCAGCAGAATACGCGGGCAGGGCGCGGCTTCGGTCCAGGGAAACGCGCGGACGGTGCGAATCAGCGCCATGACACCGTCAGCGATATCGGCAGCCCCCACGCTAAAGACCGTCTTGCAGTCGTTGGTGCCCAGCATAATCACGATCGCATCCAGCGGCTTATGAGCCTCGAGCAGCATCGGCAACGCGCGGATGCCGTTAAGATTGGTATCCAGATGGCACATGTCGTCGCGTACCGTCGTGCGGCCGTTGAGGCCTTCTTCAATTACATGCCAGCCCTCGCCTAAGTCACGTTGGGCCACGCCGCACCAGCGCACATCCTGCGCATAGCGCACCGCGGTGCCGTCGCGCATGCCCGCCGGATCATAACCATAGGTGTTGCTGTCGCCAAAACATAGAACGTTTTTCATCGTAAACCCCTCGCTCGGTAAAAAGCCGACGGGAGCAACCTCCCCCGTCGGCACGACATATCCGTCAGCGCGTACCGATTACAGGTACTTGCGCCAGTCGTCGTCATCCTCGTCGTCCTCGGCAGCAGCCTGGGCCTGCTCGGCGGCACGGGCTGCTGCGGCGCGGGCGGCAACCTGAGCATAGGACTCCTCGTTGCGCTCGGGGAAGTTTGCCAGCACGTGCTCGAACTTGGCGAAGTCCTCGTCCCAGCGCGTAGAGGGCACAGCAAAGAAGACCTGCTTGACCTTGAAGTCGCCCGATGCGAGCTCCTTGCGGAAGAGCTCGGCCACGGCCTCGGCGTCAAAGCCGTTGTTGTCGCAGCCCCAAGCGCCCAGCACGAGCTTCTCGCGACCCAGCTCGTCGCAGATGGCAAGCACAAAGCGGATGCGATCGCGCAGAGCGTCCAGCAAGGCATCGTCGCTCACGCGGTACTCCTGGCGAGCACGCTTGGCGTTGGGTGCAGCGGCGACGATTACGTCGGCATACGCATGCACGTGGTTGCGGTCGAAGCGCACCGCAGGCACCACCAGCGCACGGTTGCGGTAAAGCTCGCAGTTGATGTTGCGGCGACGGTTCTCGCCGTACCATTTGCGCTGTTTATCGAGCACGTTGTACAGGTATGAATCGGCACAGAGCGTGGCCTCCTGACCCAGATAGCCCTGGATGTAGCCGCCGCCCGGGTTGGTGAACGAGGCAAAGGCGAGTACGGCCATGTCGCAGAATTGCGCGTAGCCTCGGCCGTTATCCAGAATGGCCTGCGTGGCAGAGGCGTCAAGCACGGTGACCTCGGGCAGGACCGGAGCGGG
>URNQ01000236.1 GCA_900549245.1 uncultured Collinsella sp. | reverse complement strand
CTGCCGGCGGACTCGCCCGCTCGCTAAAAACGCTCCGCGTTTTCTTGACGCTCGCTCCTTCACAGGTTCAAGTCCCTGCGATGGGCCCATAACAAAAAAGCTCCCATTGCTGGGAGCTCTTTCAATCAATGGTGCGGGCGAAAGGACTTGAACCTTCATGGGGTTGCCCCCATACGGACCTGAACCGTACGCGTCTGCCAATTCCGCCACGCCCGCGTGCAGGAATTAGAATAACGGAGCGCCACCGCGAACGCAAGAACTATTTTTGAAAAAGTTTGCAGGCATTTTCCCAAGCGGCATGCGCGATTGTTTCGGCGTCCTCACCAGTGCGATCGACACGGTCGTTAACCAGCGCGTTTGCCGTAATGGAGATCATTGCGGGCTCGCATTCAAGACCGCGGATGGGCTCCGGAGCCATATACGGGCAATCCGTCTCGAACAAAATTCGATCGAGTGGGGTTGCCGCAAATGCCTCGCGCACGTCTTCGTTGCGCTTAAAGGTGGCCGCACCACCATAGGCGATATAGCAGCCCAGCTCCACAAAGCGCTCCATCGTGGCGCGGTCCTCGCCAAAGCAGTGCAGCACGCAACCGGCCTGGGGCACACCCACCTCGCGCAGCACGTTGTACGCATCCATATGCGAGGTGCGCTCCCCATCCGAGTCCTCGTGCCGCAGGTGCAGCTCCACCGGCACATTGCGGCGCACGGCAACTTCGAGCTGACGCGCCATGCAATCAATCTGCACACTGTGGGGCGCCGGCGCGATGTCGTCGTCGTAATCCATGTGGTAGTCCAGACCGATCTCGCCGATACCGGCGCACAAAGGGTCATCGAGCGCAGCAACAACCTGCGCGTGAATGTCATCGGTATAATCCGGCGCGCCATACGGATGCACGCCGGCAAGATACTTGATCTGCGGGATATCCTGCATCGGCAGAATCTCGCGCGTCAGCCAGTCGCTATAGTCCGTCACGCTGCGCTTGTCGGCGATGGGGTCGAGCATCGTCACCAACAGGTCGACGCCCGCGGCTTTGGCGCGCACGAGTGTCTCGGGCACATCCTTGCCCCAGAACGAAAGCAGATGCGCATGCGTGTCGGCAAGCGGTGCCAAGGGCACGGGACAAGCAACCGTCTTCTTTTTCTTGGTAAACGTCACGCGTTCGGCATTAAGCGTCATGGGAAAGCTCCCGAGCCAGGCACACAAAGTCGGCGACGCCGAGCGTCTCGGCGCGCGTGGTGGGTGCGATACCGCAAGCCTCAAAGGCGGCGTCGAGCACGTCCTTGGCAAAGCCGTTGGCGCTCATGGAATTGCGGATGGTCTTGCGGCGCTGAGCAAATGCAGCATCAATCACGCGGGCCACAAACTCGCGATCGAGTCCTTCGGGCGCCACGCCGTCAACACGGTCGATACGCACGACGGCCGAGTCCACGTGCGGTGCCGGCATAAAGCAACGTGGCGGCACCTCAAAGCGACCCGTAACCTGCGCATACAGGCCAAGCTTTGCCGTATAGCCGCCATAGGTCTTGTTACCCGGCACCGCGGCAATGCGATCGGCAACCTCCTTTTGAACCATGACCACGGCACGCTTGAGCGCGGGCATCGTCTGGAAGAACTGCAGGATGATCGTCGCCGCCACGTTATAGGGCAGGTTCGCGACAAATACCGTCGGCTCACCGCCTGCAGCCTGCTCAATCTGCTCCGGGCCCACCTTAAGCGCGTCGCCCATGATAAAGCGGAAGTTGGCATAGTCGGCGGCATGGGCATCGAGCACCGGTTCGAGTTCGGGATCGGCCTCAATGGACGTAACGCACGCCGCTTCCTGCAGCAACGCAAGTGTCAACGTACCGCAACCCGGACCCACCTCGAGTACGCGCTCGTCACCTGCAAGCTCGGCAAGCTCGCAGATACGCTCGATCACATGGTTGTCGATCAGGAAGTTCTGGCCCAGGCGATGCTTGGTCGCAAGGCCAAACTCCTCCAGCAGCTCCCTTGTTGCCGTGGGGTTTGCCAAAGGCGAAGTTGTCATAGTTGCCTCCTTAGCATGATGGCGGCGTCTTGAAACAAAAGGGCATGGACCGTTGCGGCCATGCCCTTACATCTAAACAGCAAATTGCCGATATGGCGCGCGGCGTCTTAGCCCAGACGCGGGAACAGCGGCTCACCCTTCTCGACGGGCTGACCACCGGCAAGCAGGCCCCAAGCGCAAATGCCCTTGAGGTCGTCGCTCGCGGCCTCGTCCTCGCAGGACAGGCGGCGCAGGGCTTCGGCAGAGGTCTGAGGCATGAGCGGCATCAGCAGGTGAGCGGCAATGCGGATGGCCTCGAGCAGGTTGTAGATCACAAATGCCAGCTCGTCAGCCTTAGCCTCATCCTTGGCAAGCGCCCAAGGCTCGGAGTCCTCGATGTAGTGGTTGGCGGCGTGGATGAGCTCCATAACCTCGTCCTTGGCTCCGCCGTAATCGAGCACGTCCATCTTGGCCATGTAGCGCTCGACCAGGCCGTCGGCGATCTTTGCCAGCGGGTTGTCGAACGCATCGAACGATGCGGGCTTGGCGGGGGCGCCGCCGGCCAAGGACCTGCCGCCCATGTTGCACGTCTTT
>URNQ01000235.1 GCA_900549245.1 uncultured Collinsella sp. | reverse complement strand
GTGGGCGCCACGCCCAAGCCGCCCGCCGATGAGGCCCAGGCCGACGATGCCGGCGCACTTGGGGCCGCCCTGGTTAACGCGCGCGTTTCTCACTGTACCCATGGGCTACTCCATGGTCTCTTGGCAGACAACCTCGCGAATGGCTCGGATGCGGCGCATGGTGTCGTCGAACTGATCGGGGGTGAGGGCCTGAGCGCCGTCGGACCATGCGCGGCTGGGCTCGTCGTGGACCTCGATCTCTAGGCCGTTGGCACCGCAGGCGGTCGCGGCGAGCGCCATGGGCTCACCGTAGCGGGTGTAGCCGGTGGCGTGGCTGGGGTCGGCGACGACGGGCAGGTGCGACAGGTGGTGCAGCACCGGCACGGCATTGAGGTCGAAGGTGTTGCGGGTGCGGGTCTCGAAGGTGCGGATGCCGCGCTCGCACAGGATGACGTTGTCGTTGCCCTCGCTCATGATGTACTCGGCGGCCATGAGCAGCTCATCGATCGTGCCGGACATGCCGCGCTTAAGCAAGATCGGAGTCTTGGTCTTGCCGACCTCTTTGAGCAGAGGGAAGTTCTGGGCGTTGCGGGCGCCGATCTGCATGACGTCGATCTTCTTGTCCAGGAAGACCTGCACGTCGCGCGGGTCCATGATCTCGGTGACGATCGGCATGTCGAGCTCGGCAGACGCCTCGCACAGCAGGTCCAGACCGGCGGGGCCCATGCCCTGGTAGGCGTACGGGGAAGTGCGGGGCTTGTAGGCACCGCCGCGCAGCATCGTGGCACCGGCGGCCTTCACGCGGCGGGCGATGCGGATGAGGTTCTCGCCCTCGACGGAGCACGGGCCGGCGATGACTTGGAACTGATCGCCGCCGATCTTGACGCCGTGGCCGCAGTCGATGACGGAGTCCTCGGGGTGGAACTTGCGGTTGGCGCGCTTGAACGGCTCGGAGACGCGCTGCACGCGCTCGACGACATCCATGGACTCGAGCAGGAACGGGTCGATCTTGGTCGTATCGCCCACCAGGCCGATGATCGTCTCATTCTCGCCGCGCGAGACATCGGTCTTCAGGCCCTTTTTCTCAATCCAGCTGACGATATGGCTGACGGCCTCGTCGCTGGCGCTCTCTTTTAAAATTGCAATCATGGTGTGCCTCTCACCTCGATGGATAACCCTTGCAAAAACGGCCCGCATCGCGAGCCGTGTACATATGGTGCATGAGAGTTTATACTATCTGACTCGCTTTTGCCTTCTAAAGTGGGCCGTTGAGCCGCGTCTTCCTCGGAATTGCAAAGCTTTTTCTTTTATTTTGATAGCCCGTGGTGCACTTGGGTATAATGCCAAACGTTGGCCCTATTAGCTCAGGGGATTAGAGCGTCTGCCTCCGGAGCAGAAGGCCGTTGGTTCGAATCCAACATGGGGCACCATCGAACGTGAGACCGTCCGAACCTCGCATGGTCCGGGCGGTTTTTCTTATACCGACGCGACGTGATGGGACGTGGTATGGCAGCAACGGATATCGAGCGCGGACTCTCGACCGCCGAGGTCGAGGAGCGCATCGCCGCCGGTAAGATCAACCGCAACATGGAGCTCAAGACCAAGTCGGTCAAAGAGCTCATCATCGAGAACCTCTGCACGCTGTTCAATTTGATCAACGTGATTTTGGCGTTCCTAGTCATTTTGACCGGTTCGTTTAAGAATCTGACGTTCCTGTTCGTAGTGTTCCTCAATACTGCTATTGGCGTCATCCAGTCCATGCGTTCCAAGAAGATGGTCGATAAGCTCACGCTGCTGACCTCCAAGAAGGCCATTGCGGTGCGCGACGGCGCCGAGGTGGAGCTCGACCTGGACCAGATCGTGCTCGACGATATCATCCGCCTGGGGCGCGGCGACCAGATTCCCGCTGACGCCGTGGTGGTTTCGGGCGAGGCGCTCGTGAACGAGAGCCTGCTGACGGGTGAGAGCGACCTCATTAAGAAACAGCCCGGTTCCGAGCTCATGAGCGGCAGCTTTATCGACTCGGGCCTGCTGCGCGCCCGCGTGATCCATGTCGGCGCCGACAACTACGTGGCCAAAATTAATAACGAGGCGAAGTACGTCAAAAAGGTCAATTCCGAGATCATGAACGCGCTTAACGCCATCGTGCGCTTTGCGAGCATCATCATGATCCCGCTCGGTTTGGCGTTGTTTGCCTCGAGCGTGAGCGAGCTGTGGGATGCCGCGGGAACCCCAGGCAATAGCGCGCTTTCGTGGTGCTTCTCCGAGCTGTTGGCTGGTCATGTGCCTTCGTCGGCGCTGCTGTCCACGGTGGGCGCCCTGCTGGGCATGATCCCGCAAGGCCTGGTGCTGCTGACCTCGTCGGTGCTCGCCATCGCCACGGTGCGCCTGGCCCGCCGCAAGGTACTCGCGCAGCAGCTCTACTGCATTGAGACGCTCGCGCGCGTCGACGTGCTGTGCCTGGACAAGACGGGCACCATCACGTCGGGCCGCATGGAGGTCGAGGGTACCTATCCGCTGCCGGTCGAGGGTATGGGTGCGGGGGAGGGCGACGCCGCCGTTCCCGTCGATACCACGGTGCTCGATTTTGCGCTGGCTAACGTCGCACGTGCGACCTCGGCCGATGCCAACGAGACCTGTCAGGCGCTGCT
>URNQ01000234.1 GCA_900549245.1 uncultured Collinsella sp. | reverse complement strand
ATTAAAAGCGGAACGGGGTACAGGGGATTGGCCTCGGCATCGGCATGCGCCGCCATCTCAGGAATGTCGGAGCGGCGAATGCCCGTCACATATTTGGGTATGCCCAAGGCGGCGTTCATGCGGTCGACCCAATCGATAAAGGCCTCAGCAGCCACGTTGTCCAGCGCATTAGCCGGCGCAATGCCGGCCATGCGGGCGAGATCGGCGAGCTTGGGAGCAGCAGCTTCGCCATAGGCGCGAAGCATGTGCGGCAGGATGATGGCGTTGGCCAAGCCGTGGGGAATCCCGTAACGCCCGCCCAGGCTGTGCGCGATGGCATGGACGTATCCAACATAAGAGCGCGTAAAGGCAACGCCCGCTTTATACGCCGCCGAAAGCATATTGCGGCGCGCACGCATGTTGCCACCGCACTCATAGGCCTCGAGCAAATTGTCGTGGATGAGCTGCACCGCCTGGCGCGCCATCTTGCGCGTATAGGGCGTGGT
The DNA here is from genome assembly GCA_900549245.1 of uncultured Collinsella sp. Classification (GTDB taxonomy): domain Bacteria; phylum Actinomycetota; class Coriobacteriia; order Coriobacteriales; family Coriobacteriaceae; genus Collinsella. The sequence continues at coordinate 2,266 of URNQ01000234.1, read as the reverse complement.
GCTGCGCCCGATAAAGGCCTCGACGGCATGTGTCAGGGCGTCCATGCCCGTTTGCCCCGTAATGGAGGCGGGCAGGCCGCGCGTAAACTCGGGGTCGTGCACCGCAAAGCGCGGGATCAGCACAAAGTCGTTAATGGGATACTTGTAGTGCGTCTCGTCGTCGGTAATTACCGCTGCAAGCGTGACCTCGCTTCCCGTGCCCGCCGTGGTGGGAACGGCGATGAGCAGCGGCAGGCGACGATGGATACGCAACAGGCCGCGCATCTTGTTGATGGGCTTCTTTGGCTGCGCGATGCGCGCGCCCACGCCCTTGGCGCAGTCCATGGCCGAACCGCCGCCAAAGCCGATAATGGCCTGGCAGGCGCTCTCTCGATACAGAGATGCCGCTTCCTCCACGTTTGAGACCGTGGGGTTCGCACGTGTTTCGGCATAGACCGCAGCGCTAATTCCCTTGGACGCGAGCGCTGTCTCGAGCGGTGCCGTGAGCCCCAGACGGGCAATGCCGGGATCTGTCACGATAAGAACATGGTGTATTGAACGCTTTTGAAGCACTGCGGGCACTTCCTCAGCGTGCTCTAAAATGCGTGGCTCGGTATAGGGCAGCACCGGCAATGCGATGCGAAAAACCGTTTGATACGTTCGGCACCAGGCGCGGCGGGCTAGATGCATAAAGGAAGCTCCTTCATTTGTTGATTGGTCAACATTTGCTCGACCGATTGTACTCATCGGAGGTCGCACGAGGTCTAGCAATCGTTAATCAATCAACATCTACACATGCTTAAATTGTTTTATTAAAAATCATTCCTAATAGACTTCACATTCGGTCTCATTTATGGATAATAGAACTCGTCAAGACGCACGTCCGGAGAGGGCCCTTACGGGACCGGACGAGCGCACCATCGCCATCGATCGAAAGGATCGAATCATGAAGTTTGTTTGCCCCGTTTGCGGTTATGTGGAAGAGTTCGACGGCGACCAGCTGCCCGAGGATTTCAAGTGCCCCCAGTGCGGCGTTCCCGGCTCTCGCTTCCTGAAGCAGGAGGAGGGCCAGCTCGAGTGGGCTGCCGAGCACGTCGTGGGCGTCGCCAAGATGGAGGGCGTCTCCGAGGACATCGTTGCCGATCTGCGCGCCAACTTTGAGGGCGAGTGCTCCGAGGTCGGTATGTACCTGGCCATGGCTCGCGTTGCTCATCGCGAGGGTTATCCCGAGATCGGCCTGTACTGGGAGAAGGCTGCCCACGAGGAGGCCGAGCATGCCGCCAAGTTCGCCGAGCTCCTGGGCGAGGTCGTGACCGATTCCACCAAGAAGAACCTCGAGATGCGCGTTGAGGCCGAGAATGGCGCCACCGCCGGCAAGACCGATCTTGCCAAGCGCGCCAAGGCCGCCGGTCTCGATGCTATCCACGACACCGTGCACGAGATGGCCCGCGACGAGGCTCGCCACGGCAAGGCTTTCGCCGGCCTGCTCAAGCGTTACTTTGGCTAAGCCAACCGCCTGAGACATAACCTCTAGCTCGAAGAAGGCCCGGACCGTATTGGTTCGGGCCTTTTTGTGTCTCGAGGACTCGTTAACGCCCTGAAATAGAGCTATCTTCGGCATCGGTCTCTCGTCAAAAACTAAGTGAGTAGACTTTTCGAAACTTGCCGAGCAGACCATCCGTATTGCTTTATAAAGTCGCAGGTAAATGACTTGTTTCAAAACGGCCTGGTCGCCAAAGTGCCAAAAGCCTACTCACTTAGAACCGCAGCCGTCCACGATCGAGCTGTTTTGTGTCTAACGGGCATCTTTCCGTCAATTACTCCCAATTTTGTCCAGTCAACGAATAGTTCAGACCGGAGTAATGTCTCAGCCCTTTGCTCATCTGAGCTTTTATCACGATATTCAGCATCGAGCATCCCGCATACGGCCTTAACGATCGCGTGGAATCTACCCTCATCGGATATCTGTCTGTGTGTCAGGAGAAGTACATCGTAGCCCATGGCCTGAAGGGCCGTCATGCGGTCAGCGTCACGCAAGCCATCCCCTGCGCGTCCGTGCGAGGCCTTTCCCTGACATTCAATGGCCACCTGTCGCCTGCCGTCCGGCGAAGACAGAAGTAGGTCGATATATACACGGGACTTTCCCACAATCGCTCGAGCACTTGTGCTTAGCATCACTTCGACATTGAGCTCTATGCCACAAAACCCTTCGCCTCCCAGGGCTCGCGGCAGTCCAAGCAACAAATACGCCTCGACCTCAAAAGGCGACGCGGCACCCAATGGAACG
>URNQ01000233.1 GCA_900549245.1 uncultured Collinsella sp. | reverse complement strand
TTTACGACTTCCCCCGCCGCAACCACGTGCTGCGTCCAAGCCGGCATGGCTGCTTGTTCGGTCTGCGAGGCAAGCTCGTTCTGCGCAATCTGCTCATGCTGCATCAGCGACAACTCGCCGCACCCGGCAAAGCCCTCAACTTCATCGAGTTCATCCGCCAGATTCACGCCGTGCACGTATCCCATATCTACAGCCGGGGAATCGCCAGCATGCTGCGCCGGCCCTCCAGCGTCATCGTATACAAGGGGGTTCCGGGGGCGCCGACCATGCTCGGCTTCCGCTTTTCCATAATCATCAACACGCGGGCCTCTTGTAGCGCGAGGCGCCCCGGGTTCCCTATCAACAAAAGCATCGGGCTCAATCGTCATGCGCCGATCGGAACCAACCGCTCCCTCGCCCGCGCGCCCGTTGCCGCATATACTGTGTGCAGCGATGACCTCGGTCGCCCCCGCGCGAAACAGCCCCTCGATATCCGACGGATCGAGCGCTTCTATCAACACGACCACGCGACTCACGCGGCCTTCGGCCGTCAGGCGCGCAACAGTCTTGCGCACATCTTCGGTATCAAACAGAGACGCCGCGATGATGGCAGCCCCGCGGCGCGACGGAAACGCCCGCGCCATGGAAACCAGCCCGTCCAGGTCACCCACACGAAGCACCTGTGCACCCGCATCACGGCCCTCGACTTCCCGCTGCAACAGCCCGTAATCGCCGCACGCGCAGCACGCAAGCCAGATCGCCTTCATCACTCGTCGCCTCCGCTCTTTTTGCCGCGCGCCGTGGCGGGAATCGTCAAGCTGACCGTTCCCTTGCCCGAGGCGCCCAGCAGTTCCTTGACGTCTTCGGGGTCAGCCGCCAGCGTCACCCATTCGATCTTGCCCTCGCGCGTGGCACCGGAATCCTCACTGGTATCGATCACGTACGCGCCGCACAGCCGATCGGTCACGCCGTCTTTTTGCACATACACATCCACGTAGCTGCCCACGCCCGTGGCACCGCCGACCGAGTGCTCGGCATCGACCGCCACCGAAACGGCGACCTTGCCCTTAGGCACCTCGAGCTTGTGGCTCTCGGCCTTGGTGTAGACATTGCAGATCACGGCGTTTTTGGGAATACGCGAAGTCGTCACGTCGCCGCGCACCTGGCGCAGCTCGGTCGCCGCGCCACGCGGCAGCAGGCTCGTCAGCCATTCCTGGGTTATGACATTGGTCTCATCGAGGGTCTCGCCCACATCGATATCGCGCGCCGCGACGCATACCTCGACGCGATCGCCACCGTACTTGGCCAAGGTCTCAGCCTGGACCTGTTCGGCTCGTGAGCGGATCGACGAGCCGTAAGCCATGCAGAGCAGCGCAGCGAGCACGCCCGCGACCAGACTGATGGCGATGCGCTTGCTCTTGTTCACGGCCGCTCCTCTCATGGCAGTGCCGGGCGAATGCCCGTACCACCATTGTCTGGGCGGTCAGAGCGCAAAGCGGCGCAATCGCGATCTTGGTTTTCGATGTCAAACCAATCGCTGACCAAAAGCTGACCAGCCCGTCAAGCTCGTGGCAAGGTTTTGGTCAGCACGTCAGCAAACTGCATGTTTCGAGGCTTTTCCGCAGCAAAAAAGCCGTCTCCCGAACAGTTGGAAGACGGCTGTCATAGGAAAAATCAATTACAGATGGACATCGGGATCGAGCATTTGAGCGCTCACGCGCATGGATGACGCCAGGTTTTGGAACGTTTCCAGACGCAGGCTGTCAATCTGCCCGGCGTCCTCGGCCTCGCGAACGGCGCAACCCGGCTCATGGGTATGCGTGCAATCGCCAAACCGGCACGCGCGCGATGCCTCGACAATCTCGGGGAAGGCGCGCGCCAGACCCCGCTCGTGACCCACGAGCGGTAAGCTGCGCAGGCCCGGGGCATCGGCGATCACGCCGGCGTCGCCCGGCAGCGCTACCATCACGCGCGCGACGGTAGTGTGACGGCCCTGGTCGTCGCGTTCGCGCACACCGCCGGTCGCCAACGTATCGTGGCCCAGCAGCGCATTGAGCAGCGTCGACTTGCCGGCACCCGACTCGCCCAGAATCATGGCGCAGCTCCCGGCAGGCACGCAGGAACGGACCTCGTCCAGGCCGCGGCCCTCGGCAGAGGACGTCACGATCACGCGCACGTCCGGACCCACCAGGCGGCGCACGCGGTCCAGATCGCGCTCGAGCTCCTCGGCATCGCAGCGATCAGCTTTGGTGAGTACCACCACCGGCTCGGCATCGCAGTCGAGCGCCAACACCAGCGAGCGCGCCACGCGGTCGAGCAGCACCTCACCGGCACCGAGCGCCTGCACGATTAGCACGCTATCCACGTTGGAGCAGAGCACCTGGCGCTCTCCGCGGGCACGGCCGCGCCAACGCTCAAAGCTCGTACGGCGCGGCAGCACGCACTCAATCACGCCCATATCGTGCCCGGGAGCGCGGCGCACCGCCACACGGTCGCCCACGGCAGGCAGCAGGACCTCATCCTCGCCGCGCGACTTGGCAAACCCCACGGCATGCTCGGCGCGGAAGGTATCGTCGGCAGTCGCCACCAGCGGAAACCCACGATCCAAGCGCACCACGGCGCCAAGCTGCATCTGCTCGGGCTCCTCGGCATGTGCGCAGAAATCATCAAAGGCAGCCTGCTGAGCTTCATCGACCGGCAGGTCATCGAACGCCGGAACGTCCTGCAGCGCGTCGAGTCCCGGCACGCTCGCCAGCAGCTCCTCGGCAGACGCGGGAGCCTCGGTCGCGAGCTTCCG
>URNQ01000232.1 GCA_900549245.1 uncultured Collinsella sp. | reverse complement strand
GACATCCCGCAGCCGCGAAGCGGCGAGGACGTCGGCGTGATAACCCCGCAGGCCTACCGGGCTTCCGGTGGGATGCGAGGGTCAAGCGACTACAGCGCGAAGTCGCCGCCGACGAGCGTGGAGACGGGCTCCTCGTGGTAAACGGCGGAGATGGCCTGAGCGAACTCCTCGGCGACCGAGATGGTCTTGATCTTGCCGCCGACCTCGACGGGAATGGCATCGGTGACGACGCACTCGACGATGGGGGCGTCGTTCAGACGCTCGATGGCCGGACCGGAGAAGATGCCGTGGGTGGCGCAGACGTAGATGTCGCCGGCGCCCATAGCCTTGAGCTCCTTGACGTTGGCGCACAGGGTGCCAGCGGTGTCGATCATGTCATCGTTGATGATGCAGGTCTTGCCCTTGATGTCACCGATGATGCCCATGACCTCGGCGGCGTTGTGGCGCGGACGGCCCTTGTGGGCGATGGCCAGGTCGCAGCCGAGCATATCGGACAGCTTCTTGGCGGCCTTGGCGCGACCCACGTCGGGGGAGACGACAACCAGGTTGTCGGTGTCGAAGTGCATGTCGTTGTAGTACTGGCCAAACAGCGGCAGTGCGGACAGGTGGTTAACCGGGATATCGAAGAAGCCCTGGATCTGGCCCTGGTGCAGGTCGAGGGTGATGATGCGGTTGACGCCGGCGCGCTCGAGCAGGTTGGCGACGAGGCGGGCGGTGATGGGCTCGCGCGGGCCGGCCTTGCGGTCCTGGCGGGCATAGCCGTAGTGGGTGATGACGGCGGTGATGGAGCGGGCGGATGCACGCTTGGCAGCGTCGGTGGCGATGAGCAGCTCCATGAGCATGTCGTTGACGTTGCCGCCGGCCACGGACTGAATCAGGAAGACGTCGGCGCCGCGGACGGTCTCGTCGTAGCGGGCGTAAATCTCACCATTGGCGAACTGCTTTAGCGTAAGGCCCGAAAGCTCGACCCCAAGGTACTCAGCGATCTTCTGAGCGAGGGGACGGTTGGAGGAACCGGAATACACGCGGATGGACTTGCGCATATTCTCCGACTTCTCGGGATCATTAATCGGCATTACCCTTCTCCTTTATACATCGAATGCCATATAGATGCCTTGTTGCATTGTAACCGCGCGGCGGGGTTTATCGGGTCCTGATAACGTCTTTACCGCCAACGGACACGAACCGACCACTCATCCGGTTGCGCAGGTCACGATAGAAAAAGGAGCCGCCCCCATGGAGCAGCTCCTTTTGTGCTTGGTAAAACGTTATGCCTCGTCGTCCTCGTGCAGGCGGCGGCGGTAATCGGCGGCCCAGCCCTCAATATTTACCTGACGGGCGCGGCCCAGACCAAGTGCGTCGGCCGGGACCGGCTCGGTGATGACGGAGCCGGCGGCCACGAGTGCGCCGTCGCCGATCTGGGCGGGCGCGACCATCATGGTGTCGGAGCCGATGAAGGCATCCTTGCCGATGACGGTCTTGTGCTTGTGCACGCCATCGTAGTTGCAGGTGATGGAGCCCGCGCCCACGTTGACGCCGGAGCCCATGGTGGTGTCGCCGATGTAGGACAGGTGCGGCACCTTGGAGCCCTCGCCGATCGTGGACTTCTTGATCTCCACGTGCGTGCCGGCCTTGGAGCCGTCGAGCATGTGGGTGCCCGGGCGCAGGTAGGCGCGCGGGCCGCAGTCGACGCCGTTCTCGATGACGGCCTCGATGGCGATGGTCTCATCGATGGTGCAGCCGCTGCCGACGGTGGTGTCGGTGAGGCGGCTGTTGGGACCGAGCTGGCACTCCTCGCCCACGGTGACGTGGCCGATCAGGTGCGTCTGCGGCCACACGACGGTATCGCGGCCGATAACGGCATCGGGGCCGATCCAGGCCTGCGTGGGGTCGATGAAGGTAACGCCCTCGGCCATCCAGTGCTCGTTGATGCGGTCGCGCGCGATGGCGGTGAGCTGTGCGAGCTGGATGCGGCTGTTGACGCCCAGGCCGTCGCGGTAGTCGTCGCAGTGGAAGATGGAGACAGCCTGGCCGTGACCCTTGAGGATTTCGAGCATGTCGGGCAGGTAGTACTCGGACTGCGCGTTGTCGTTGCCGATCTCGTTAATGTGGGCGGCGAGTTGCGCGCCGTCAAAGGCGTAGCAGCCGGCGTTGCACTCCAGCAGCGTGGCGGCCTGCTCGGGCGTGCAGTCCTTCTGCTCGATGATGCGCTCGATCTGACCATCGGCGCCCAGCTTGATGCGGCCGGAGCCGAAAGGATCGGGCGGGGTCATGGTCATGACGGTGCAGGCGAGCTCGCCGGTGGCGACGGTTTGCGCGAACTTGGCGACGGTGTCGGCGGTGATGAGCGGCAGGTCGCCGTTGAGCACCACGACGGGGCCTTGCGTGATGCCGCAGGCCTCGAGAGCGACCTTGACGGCATGGCCGGTGCCCAGGCGCTCGGTCTGCTCGACACACTCGACCTTGGTGGCGCTGTTGGCGTAGGCGCCATCGATGAGGGCACGCATCTCGTCGGCGTGGCTGCCGATGACGACCACGACGCGGCTGCAGCCGGCCTTGATGGTAGCGTCGACGATCCACTGAACCATGGGCTTGCCCAGGATCTTGTGCGAAACCTTGCAGTGGTTCGACTTCATGCGGGTGCCCTCGCCGGCAGCGAGGATAATTGCGGTTGCGTCCATGTGATCTCCTGTTACGTTATAGAGACGTGTGTTTGGAAACGATACACGGCGCAATATGATACCGCAGGCATATGACGAGCGCGTAACGATTGGTTTGCGGCGGTTGA
>URNQ01000231.1 GCA_900549245.1 uncultured Collinsella sp. | reverse complement strand
ATCCTGAGCAGGCCTGGGGGGAGCCGATACCGACGACGATGGCGTCGGCATCGTCGATAAGGCTTCGAAGCCTATCTGCTGCTCTTTCTAGAGACGGCATTGGACGACCTCCTCAAAAGCCGGTGCCATATCGCCATCAACGAGAATGGTCTCACATGAAGCATCGGGCGCCATGGCCTGGCTGTAGTTGAACACGATATAGGTGGTGTGCTCGCAGGCGTTTGCGATCTGAGCGAGCATGCGCTTTATGACGCCGTTGTGCAGCCCCACGCCAAGCTCGAGGATGGCAACCCTGTCGTTGCGATGGGTTCGCACAAGGCGCGCAAGCTCTTCGAGCTGGGCTGTGGCGAGGGCGTCTGGACGGGCGAGACGCCGCTCGTCGATCGACGTGCGCGTGCTCCCCTCCGTTTCGAGAATGCAGGTCTCGTCGAACCCAGCGCGCGCGAAGTGCCCGTCGATATTGCAGGTGATCACGAAAGAGTCCGCATGCTCCGTAAGACGCCGCAGCGTGTTCATGAGCGGGCTGGGCTCATATTCGAGATACTCCTTTTGATGGAATCGCTCGGCCCATCGACGTCGTACGTTTGCATCTGGGGAGGCGAGCCCCTGCAGTATGCAGCTGATGACGTCGTCCTGGGCGAGGTCCCCGTACGCCTCCCAAAAATGATCATCGGCGCGGAAGAGGTTGAGCCCCTCCGCCATGTCGAGCCCGTTGCTGGCGCCGATGACGATCAGATCCGCCTCGGCAAGTGCCCGACTGATGCGAGCGGCCTTTACCGTTTCCATGCGCTACCTTCCCAGCGTCTTGCGCACGTCGGCGAGCACGTCGGCGATGTCGGCGCGGATCGCCATGCCTCGGCCCTCGATCGCACGGGGCAGAAAGCGTGTCTTGTTGTTCACGGCGATGTAGCTCGCCTGCGGCAACTGCGCCGTGAGAGCCCAGAACGGCTCCTGGATAAACGCAGGCGTGATGCGACCCACGCCCAGCTCGAGAAAAAGAATCTTCTGATGCGCGTGCGCGTCGAGCCAGTCGGAGACCTTGCGGTACTGCTCCTCGTAGAGCTCGCCCTGCAAAAAGTTGCCGTAGCCGCGAACCCAGGGGAACGCCTCGGCCCCGCAGTGCGGGCAGCGCGGCACGAGCTCTGTTGGAACCTCTAGGTCGTCTCCCATGGCCTTGACCATGCGGGAGACCGGCTCGATTGCGTCCCATACGTCATCGGTGCAGCAGCGGGAACATTGGAAAAAGCGATGGTCGCCCTGGATCTCTGCCACCTTCTCCCACGGGTAGATCTTTACGAACTGCGTGTCCTGGTTAGTGGTGAGCACAAAGAAGTCCTTCTTAGCAAGGATGGCGTCGAGGTCCTTGTAGGGCTTGCGTAGCGGGGCGTTGAGCGTGGTGTCGAGGAAGGTGGCAAGATAGCCCCAGCGCGCCTCGGCGGTAGGCCAGCGATAGAATGAACCCTCGAAAGCGCCCTTGAAACCGTAACGCTCGGCGAACTTGCCGAAATGCCTGCGATAGGTCGCGTTGTCCTCGTAGTAGAAGTCGCCGCCGCCCGCCGCGGAGAGACCGGAGGCACCGCCCACAAGCACGCAATCGGCCTCATCGATCATGCGGACAAAGTCCTTGATCTGCTGGTCGTAGGGCTTGGGCTCGCGGTCACTCAGGTCGTAGGGCGTGCCACCGCCGCGGTAGGCTGCCTGATGGGAAAACGATCGGTTGGTGAGCTCGATAACGAGCTGCTCGTACAGAGTCACTGGATACCTTCTTTCGGCTATTATAGACAGGTGTCTATAAAAAGTATCCATGTTGATTTACGTCAGAGCAATGAACAGCTTTGAGGCACTGTCGATAAACGAGCGTTTGCTGGACATTGTCGAGCGTTGCAATTGGAGGAGCCATGGAAGTAGGGAAGATCGATCGTCGTCGGCGCTATACGCTCTCGGTCATACGGGGGGCGTTCTTCGCGCTGCTGGCCGAGGTCGGCTTCGCGAAGATGACGGTGGCGGATATCTGCCGCCGCGCCGATATCAACCGCGGCACGTTCTATCTGCACTACGAGGATAAGTTCGCGCTGCTCGACGCACTTATTGACGAGGCTTTGGCGGCCGTGCCCCCGCTCGAGGGATCGGAGGCGGATGCCCCCTGCCAGCGCCCGCCGGCAAACGATGACTATTATCTGCTCTACTCGGATGACGACGCGTACGCCCGCGTGGCGCAGCGCGTCATCGAGCGCGGCGCAGAGCAGATGGTTCCCTCGATCATGGAGAAGACTGGGCTTTCGCGCGGGGATGCTTATCTGCTCTTTGTCCACAGCGTTCAGGGAAACCTCGCGGTCAACCGCCTGCTCGGTTGGAGGCGGGGACCCGAGTTCGTCCATGCCCAGGAACTGCTCAGCACCTATTCCGAAGGAGGCTTGCGAGCGGTATCGGCTCATCACGATTTCAGTAATTGATCTTGACTGTGGACTCCTTACAAGTCTTGCTCGAGATCGAGCGGAGACTGGGCCCTGCCGAATCGGAGCTATGGCGACCAAAAATGTTGCCAGAAGACGCCGTCGACGCTGTTTGCGATGGGGAAGAAACTTCTCGGTGAGTAAAGCTTATCGGAGCGGGGATAGAGCTTTGTCTGCGGGGTACGAAATGCTGGCTAGCGGTTGCGACGCCTTGTTGCAGAAATGCCAACTGCCGCAACTACAGCACCGGCAACACTCAGGGCGGCTGCCATCGCACCGTTGTCGCCCGTCGCGGGTAGGGAGGCCCCGGCCGGGTTGAACCCCGCCTGAACCTCA
>URNQ01000230.1 GCA_900549245.1 uncultured Collinsella sp. | reverse complement strand
CCGGCACGTCGCACATCGACTCGGCCCACTCAGGCGTCCAAGCACGGGCCGCCTGTGCCAGCTCGTCAAAGCCCGATGTGTAGCGGGCAACAAACTCGTGGTCATACAGATCCTCGGCAATGAGCACATGCGCAATACCCAGCAGCAACGCCAGATCGCATCCGGGGCGCACGCGCAGCCAGCGGTCGGCAAGCGCAGCCGAGCCGCTGCGCCGGGGGTCGACCACGATAATCTTCGCCCCACGGCGACGGGCATCGTTGAGCGCGTCAACGGCCCCCATCGTCGACGAATCGACAATGGAACGCCCCAAATACATGATGCAATCGGTATGTGCCAGGTCGGAGGCGGGACTGTAGCCCAAGCTGTGCTCCCAGCCGGTAAGTCGGCTTACCTCGCAGGCACCGTCGGCTCCGTATACGTTGGGCGAGCCCAGTGCATGCATAAAGCGATATGCCCAGTAGCGGTCGAACGAGGGCACGCCGAGCGTCATGCCCAGCGCACGCGGACCACACTCGTCAATAATCCCCCCAAGGCGCGCCGCAATCTGCGCGTACGCCTCGTCCCACGAAATCGCATCGAACCCCGAGCCATCAGCTCGCCGACGCATGGGGTGCACGATGCGGTCGCGCTCGTCAAACGGCATTGCCAGGCGATGCCGTCCGCGGGCGCACAGGGCACGCGCCGCGCACGGATGCCCCGGCACCGGCAACTCGGCCACCACGCAGCCGTCCTCAACGCGTGCCGCAAAGGCGCAATCGGCATAGCATCCCCCGCATGTGGTCACCACGGCGTGACCGTCACGCTCCACAGCAGATGCCATCTCGATTACCCCTTTCACCAGCCAAACACAACAGGTCAACAGCCCAGCAACGAGCCCAGACCAAAAAAGCCTCCCGCACGGCAACGCCCCGCGGGAGGCCCGACGTCAAACAGACGGTACCTTACGCCTCGGACTTCTTGGCGTAGATAAACCAGTAGCCGAGCGCGACCAGAACCGCGCCGCCCACGATGTTGCCCAGCGTGGCGGCGGACAGGTTAAACGCAATGCCCGCAGCGTTGAGCGCATCGGCGCCGGCGACGTCAGCACCATAGCCGCACGCGTGCATCACGGCACCCATGGGCAAAAAGTACATGTTGGCAACGCAGTGCTCAAAACCGCAGGCCACAAAGGCGGCGATCGGCAGCAAAATGCCCACGACCTTATCGACCACGGTCTTGCCGGCGGTACCGATCCACACGGCCAGGCATACAAAGATGTTGCACAGGATGCCGCGGAAGAAGATCGTCACCCAGTCGATCGTCACCTTGCCGGCGGCGACGCTCACCATGGAATTGGCGACCGCCTCGCCGTTGAGCTTATAGATGCCGGCCATGTACACCAAAAAGACGATGAACAGGGCTCCGACAAAATTGCCGACCCACACGACGACCCAGGCCTTGAGCATCTGGACCAGGGTGATCTTTTTGCTCTTGAGCGCACAGACCATAAGCGAATTGCCGGTAAACAGCTCGGCGCCGCACACCAGTACCAGCACCAGGCCCAGGCAAAAGCACAGGCCGCCCACGACGCGCTGGGCACCCCAGCCCAGCGTGTTGTCGTTCAAAAACACCGTAAAGAACAGACCGCCGAAGGCAATGAACGCACCGGCGAACATTGCCAACAGAAAGGCCTTAGCGACCGGCAGGTTGGCCTTGGTCACGCCGGCGGCCTCGGTCTTGGCCTCGATCGCGGCGGGCGCCAGGCAATCGGGAGCGGGATACTCCACCTTGGAATCTGCCATGTCAATCACTTCTTTCCTAACAAAATGGAACAAGTGCTCCTACTGCTCCTGCCCCAAGCGGACAAAGTGGGAAAAGTCGTTGGCGGCCACGGCGTCGTACACGGCGTCGACGGCGTCAAAGACTTCCGGGGACATGGGGTTGTAGAACTCCGTGTCGCCCGGCTGAATCCCGACGAAGACGATATCTTCGCACGATTGCTCAATCTCTTCGATCAGAATCGACAAGGGAAGCGAATGCGTGGTGAACATCGACTTGCGGGCCACATCGCGCTTGTCGAGCAAACGGATGGACCCGACGGGCAGCGCCATGTCGGCGGCATCGGCCAAGACCAGACGCGGCGGACGCTCGCGCTTGACCTCGATGATGTCATCCTCGGGCGTTTGGCCGCCGTCGATGGTGTACCAACCGGCAATGGGCGCGTCCTCCATCTTTTTGGAGAGCACGGGGCCGGCGGCATCGTCGGCACGCAACACGCTTCCCGCCGTGAGCACAATGCCCGCAAACGGGGCGCCGTTCACACGTCCGTCCACAACGCAACCCATTACTGCAACCTCCCCGTCAGATACACGCCCGACACATCGCGCACGCGCTCCACCAGATCGCGAAACTTCATCAGAAACGCGACCTGCTGGGCATGAAGACCAAAGTCGTCGTCGAACACCGAGATGCCGGCCTTGGCCGACCCGCGAAAACCGCGCTCGTCGAGCAGCGCATCGCAGACCTCGAGCAGCGACGGCACCGCCGCCTTGTCGAGCTGGCACTCACCAAAGGAGCGGATGGCCTCAAACTTGGTCTTGGCCTCCCCCTCCGGCAGCGCGTCGATAAGCGTATAGAACACATCCACCGGCACCGACAGACGCGGCTCAAAGCAGTCGAGCACGCCGGTGTGGTGGCCCACGGCGAGCGTGTAGTACAGCACGTCGCAGGCCTCCTGGGGAACGTCTTCCTCGGTCTCCACGAACTTACGCGTGAGCTCGTAAAAGACCACCTGGTCGGGCGCATGGCCCAGGCAGGGGTCGGCGACGCCCTCGGCAGCCTCGTCGCT
>URNQ01000229.1 GCA_900549245.1 uncultured Collinsella sp. | reverse complement strand
CGGCGATAACAACGGCGACGCCCGCCCGCCGCGCGCAGTCAATCGACTCGCGCGTGACCGGGCAGGCGTCGGCATCAATAAAGAGCGTTCGCGGCATCTAGTGCACCAGTTTGCCAAATTGAATAGCGCGAACAATCAGCGTTACGCCAAACACCAGCAGCGCGGCGCCGCTAAAGATGACGAGCATCTTGGCCGACCACAGCGGATAGATAAACACGAACATGCCGGCGATGATGGAAAGTGCGCCGCTCAGGATGGCGAGGGCGCGGTTGGACGAAAGCTCGGACTCCAGAATGGACATGACACCTTCGACAATCCAGCCAAAGCCGGCCACGATAACCACCATCGTGGTGAGCGTCGCGGTCGAGAAGGCCTGGTTGCGCAGGATTATGACGCCGCCCAAGATAATGAGTAGGTTGGAGATGATGCTCGTCACGCGCCAGCCGGTGGGCAGCAGCGGCTCAAAAATGGCAGTGAACAGTCTGATGGCAGCAGTGATTACAAAGTAAAAACCCAGGACGGTCGTCAAAAAGACGAGGGACTTGGCGGGTGCAAAAAGCAGCGCGATGCCAGCAATGAGTGCTAAGACGCCCGTGATGGCGTAGATCCAGCGTACGGCCTTGACGGCTTTGCCCGCCATGCTTTTCTCGTCAAATCCAAACTGGCTCGATTTTTGGTCATCGTTCTTAAAGATGCCCATAATGTCTCCTTTCCGTGCGGCGTAAGCCCTGATCGTTACAACCAGTATCCCCTAAGGGCGCTGACGTATGGGTCGGGGAGGGCGAAACGTAACCCAAAGGCCCCGAATTGTTTCCGTTGTTCCCCACGTCGCGATTTTCTATTCAACAGGTGTAGAACATTGCAGCCCTGTTCGTTATTGCCTGCGTTTTAGGTTAGATTTTCCTAAGGACAATTGGCTTGTATTGGGGGTCCCTATGAACGAAGCAGTTCCCGAGGCACCGTCGAGTGTCGAATCGATGGCAAAGCAAGGTTGCGAAAAGCTCGGTCTGGAAGCGTTTGATGCGCTGGTCCGTCGTGCCCGTACGTGCCGCCGTTTTGACGAGTCCATGCGCGTGCCGCGCGAGTTTTTGCTCGAGCTGGCGGAACTGGCGCACCTGGCTCCCTGCGGCGCCAATGCTCAGCGTCTGCGTTTTCACGTGGTGAGCGGTGCCGAGGATTGCGCGCGTGTATTTGACGAGCTCGCATGGGCCGGCGCACTTAAGGATTGGCCGGGTCCTGCCGAGGGCGAGCGCCCGACCGGCTACATCGCGATTCTGGCTGAGCGCGCCGTTCCGGGCAAGCCTGCCGCTCCCATTACCGAGGTCGACACGGGCATTGCCGCGCAGACGATGATGCTCGCCGCCCGCAGCGCTACGCCCGAGGTGGCAGCCTGCATGTTCAAGGCCTTTACGCCCCATGCGATCGATGCCATGGGGCTCGATAACGACAAGTATGAGCTCAAGCTGATCATGGCCTTTGGCGTTCCGGCCGAGATACAGGTGATCGATGCGATCGATTCCAACCCCGATGGCTCCATCAATTATTGGCGCGACGAGGCACAGGTGCACCACGTACCCAAGCGTTCGCTCGCCGACGTGCTGGTGTAGCTGAGCGTCACCGCGGCGTGATCAGACGGTAAACCACCACAAAGGTGCCTATCCCCTTTGTGGTGGTACGAGGGGAGGGCGTGTGGCAGATCTGTATTTGGTGCGGCATGGGCAGACTGAGCTCAATGTGCAGAGCATTTTGCAGGGCTGGCACGATTCGCCGCTTACGGCGCGCGGGCGCGAGCAGGCGCTGACGGCGCGTACGGCGTTTGCGGCGCGTGGCGTGGCCTTTGATCATGTGTATTCCTCGCCGTTGGGCCGGGCGCGGCATACGGCCGAGCTTATCGTTGGCGAGGGCCGTTCCATTGAGCTGGTCGATGACCTGCGTGAGTGGCATTTTGGCTCGCTGGAGGGCACATCAAATCGCGAGATGCCGCCGCAGCCCTGGGGCGATTATCCGGTGGCCTTTGGCGGCGAGTCGGAAGTGCAGCTTCAGTCGCGCATGGTCGCGGCGCTGTCCCGTATTATGGCCCGGCCGCAGCACGACTGCGTGCTGGCGGTTTCCCACGGCTCAGCCTGCCAGGAGTTTCTTGAGTATGTGACTGGCGGGGGAGAGCTACCCGACAACGGTGCCGTGCTTCATTTTGGCTATTGCGACGGGGCGTTTTCGCTCTTGGGTTGGTAACGAACGAAAGGACCCCTATGAATAAAGATCTGTATCTGGTCCGTCATGGACAGACGATATTCAACCTTAAGCGTATCATTCAGGGGTGGAGTGACTCGCCGCTTACGCAGTTGGGTTGCGACCAGGCGGCGCGCGCCGGCATGTTTTTACGTGCGCGCGGCATTGAGCCCGATCATGCCTACACCTCTACGCTTCATCGCACCGAGCAGACTATCGCCACCTTGTGGCCGGGCTTGGCGTACGAGCGCCTGGACGGCCTGCGTGAGTGGTTCTTTGGCGACTTTGAGGCCGAGCGCGTGATGCTTATGCCCGAGCGCCCGTGGCGCGACTTCTATCGGCAGTTTGGCGGCGAGGGCCAGATCCAGGTGCGCACGCGCATGGTGGCGACGCTGACCGATCTTATGCAGCGTCCGGACCATACGTGCGTGCTCGCGGTAAGTCATGGCTCAGCTATCAAGGAGTTTTTGGACCACGTGCGGGGCGCGGCGGCCGACGAGCGCGAACGCGTGCCGGGCAACTGCTCAGTGCTGCATTTTGCGTTTGACGATGCGGCCGATACGTTTGAACTGGTCGAAGTCTTTACGCAGGAAGACTACGCGCG
>URNQ01000228.1 GCA_900549245.1 uncultured Collinsella sp. | reverse complement strand
GGCGCTGGTGAGCGCGTCCGCGTCCACTGCGCCGAACGTGATTGCGAACACGAGTGCCAGCGCGCCCAGCGCCACCGCCAGGGTGCCGATAGCCTTGATCTGCTCCTTGTTCATTCCTGCTCCGATCTCTAGATGTTTATGCCGAGATGAGTTGCCACGATCCCGACCACGAACGCGAGAACCGCCGTGAGGGCGTAGTTGACGACGCTGTCCCATCTCTTCGCGGGCGCAGCCTCCAGAGCCGCTATGCGCTCCTCGGCGGCCGTCTGCCAGGCTGTGTTGGCCTCTTGTATCGCGGTGAGCCTGACAACGCACTCGCGCAGCTCGTCGATCTCCCCGCCGTGCGCCTCGAGGCGCTTGTCGTGCAGCGCGATGGCCCGCTCATGGGCCGAATGCTCGAGGCACTGGTCCAACCGGATCACCTCCTCGTATATTGTTTTCGCCACTTCTCGCGCAGTGGCCGCGCTCTTTACCTTCCTTTTCAAATATGGGATAAAGGGCGAGTAGAGGGCGGAGGGCGCAGAACGACCTCCTGGGATTTGGCCTTGGACGACAGGATTGCGCCTCCGACCCGCAGCGTGACGTGGATAAGGCAGGATGGCCGTTCGGGGCTGGATATCTGACGAGGTTGCGTGCTGCGGGAACCGAAGGAAGACTTCCGCTCTCGCAGAAGGTTTCGGACCTCAATAATAGGAGGCACGCATGCGCTACGTCGGAATAGACATAGCAAAAAAGGATCATCAGATAGCCGCCGTCGATGAGTTTGGCAACGTCATCCTCAAGTCGTTCAGCGCCGGCAACAACGAATCTGGCTTTGCCAAGATCGCCGAAAAACTCGAGGCTGCCCGCATCGAGTCGGATGAGTGTCTCGTCGGAATGGAGGCGACCGGCCACTACTGGATCTCGCTCTGGGAGTTCCTCGACGCCAACGGCTACGAGGTCGTGGTCATCAACCCTATCCAGACCGACGCATTCCGCAAAGTCGACTCGCTCCGCAAAACGAAAACCGACGCCATCGACAGCGTGCTCATCGCCGAGTACCTGCGCTTTGCGAACCCCGAGTCGTCCAAGATGGCCAATCCGGACGTCGAGCAACTCCGCGAACTGGCACGCTTCAGGAGCTTTCTCGTAGAGCAGGCGACCCAGCTTAAGAACAAGGCGATCCGCGTACTCGACCAAGCATTCCCGGAGTACGGAAAGTTGTTCTCCAACACGTTCGGCGAGGCATCGAAAGCCCTGCTCAAGCAGTGCCCGACACCCGAAGAGGTCCTCGCAACTGACATCCGCACGCTCACGCGCATCCTCAAGGAAAACAGTGGGGGCAATTGCGGTCGGGCCAAAGCCGAGGCAGTCAAGGACGCCGCCAGGAGCTCGATCGGCGCCAAGTTCGGCGCCCGTGCCCTGTCCTTCGAGATCAAGTTGCTGGTGAAGCGGCTATCGTTCACCCAGGTCCAAATCGAAGAATTAGAGGACGAGATATCAGAGCTGCTGCACCGTTCGGATGGTCACTGGCTCACGACCATCCCCGGCATCGGAGACTCGCTCGCGGCCTCCATCGCCGGGGAAATCGGCGATCCTGACCGTTTCGAGACCCCCAAGAAGCTCATCGCCTACGCGGGCATGGATGCCTCGAAGTACCAATCTGGCGCGAATCAGGACACAAACGGGCACATGTCTAAGCGCGGCTCCTCCGAGCTTCGGCGAGCACTCATGCTGGCAGCCGACAAGGTGCGCATCTACGATCCCTACTTCGGCGAGTACTACGACTCAATGAAAGCCCGCGGTAAACATCACTACGTCGCCCTGTCGGGAGTCGCCAGGAAACTTGCCGGCGTCTGCCTGTCGCTCATGCGCGAGCAGCGGCCCTACGAGTCCGAACCTCCCGAGCATCACCTGCCAGGTCATCTTCAGCGCCAAGCCTAAATTTGGGTAAAAATCGCGGAACTTATAAACCGCCTTCTCCAGGGCGGTTTATATCCTGATGCCTCGAAGCAGCAAATCCACGTGCCTTTCTATTCCATATTCTATTATCAACATCCTATCTAAAAGCTTTGGTTTAGTTCTTGACTTCAAATAGCAGGTCTGTCGTGTACGCCGCTTTCCGTCTGCGCCATAGTCCCGCACGAGTCACCTGATCCCGGAAAATCCCAAGCGCGCTTATGATTGGAAACGCGCGAAAAGCGCCTGGGATTTTTGAGTCGAAAAGGAGCCGAGCCATGAACATCGCGGAGATCTACGAGAGCCACTACCTGCCGGAGAAGTCGAAGAAGCGCCGCCCCTCGACCGTGGCGGGATACGACAGCTCGGTGCGCCTCCACGTGCTGCCGAGGTGGGGTTCGTGCGAGATCGAGGACATCGATCCCGACGACCTGCAGGAGTGGGTGGACGGGTTCGATCGTGCCGGCGCCGCCGAGAAAGCCTACAAGTGCCTGCGCCAGATCGTGCGGTGGTGGATTAGGGCAAAGCGCCTGCATATCCCCGATCCGACCCTCTACGTCGAGCTGCCGGCGAAGGAGCCGTACCGTCCCGACGTGCTGGACGCGGAAGGCGTCACGGCCATGCTGCGCGGCATGTGGGGCCATGCCATGGAGGCCGTTGCCATCTGCTCCGTGACGATGGGGCTCCGGAGGGGCGAGGCGTGCGCGCTCACGTGGGGGGACATCAATCTCAAAACAGGCGAGGTTCGCGTGAGCAAGTCGCGGCAGTGCGTGGGCGGAGAGGTCGTGACCGAGGGCACGAAAACCGACAAGTCAACGAGGTCATGCTACCTTCCCAGGTTCGCCATCAACCGCTTGCGCCAGATCAGGGGCAAGGGCCTCATCACCGGAGACGTGTCGCCCGACAAGGTTGCG
>URNQ01000227.1 GCA_900549245.1 uncultured Collinsella sp. | reverse complement strand
AGCCGGTGCGGATTTGCGAAGCAAATACGCGGATTCTCCGCGCAAACTATCAGCCCAATATGGATGCGATGTTATCGAATCTCAGCCGGCCATGCGCCGCATCAACGGAACCCCAAACCCGCGGAGAATCGAACTCTGTGCAGGGCGCGGGCGTTAAGCAAACGCTACGGCAACGTAGGGTGGGACGCGCTTTCCTAACGGCGGCCCAGGCGGAAAATCCATCCCGGAATCCGCGCTCAGAACGGGACACGCTTTCCCAACGGCGGTCCAAGCGGAAAGTTCATCCCGGAATCCCGCCTCAAACTGGAACACGCTTTCCGCTCCATATTCTCAACTCCAAAACCTATGCGCCCTCCATTCCAAAACTGGGTAGAAGAAAGCCAAAACGCAATCGCAGGAGGTCAATATGACTGCAGAAGATAAGGCAAAGAACGCCGGCAAGGTCGCGCTCGTTTTGGAGGGCGGCAGCTTCCGCGGGCAATTTACCGCAGGCGTACTCGACGTTCTCATGGAGGCCGGCGTCGAGATTCCGGCGGTATATGGCGTATCGGCCGGCGCTCTCAACGGCGTGAACTACAAGTCGCATCAGATCGGCCGTGCCAACCGCATCAACCTGGCTTTCTGCAATGACAACCGCTTCATGGGCGCCGCATCGTTTGCGTCCACGGGCTCCATCGTGGGTTACGATTTTATCTTCAACGATGTCCAGGACCGCCTGGATCCCTTTGACAACGAAGCGTTCGACGCGAGCCCCACCAAGATGTACGCCGTCGCGACGGACATGCTCTTTGGAACCGCTGCATACCTGCCGGTCAAAAGCGCCGTGCTCGACCTCGATGCCGTGCGCGCCTCGACGTCGCTGCCGCTGGTGACGCCGCCGGTCGAGATCGATGGGCACAAATACGTCGACGGCGGCGTAGCCGATTCGGTCCCCATCGAGCACGTGCTGGAGGAGGCCGGCTTCGACCGTGCAGTCGTCATTGTCACGCAGGATCGCTCGTACGAGAAAAAGCCCTACGAGTTTATGCCCGCCGCACGCGCTCGCTATGCCGACTACCCCTACCTGCTTGAGGCTATCGAGACGCGCCACGACCGCTATAACATCCAGCGCATGCATCTGTGGAAGTATGAGCGCGAGGGCCGCGCGCTGGTCGTTGCTCCACAAAAGCCGGTCGAGGTCGGTCACGTTGAGCATGATCCGGCAAAGCTCCTCGACCTGTATATTCAGGGCCGCCAGGAGGCAAAGCGCCTACTGAGTGATATCGAGGCATTTGTCGAGCGCTAGTGTCGCGACGTCATGACCCATGGATGACATGTGCAGAAACTCTGGTCGGAGCCAAAATACCTGTTGACTCGGGCGGCGAGCGGGGTAATATGGACGGGTTACTTGCAGAGCCCCGTGAATCTCTGTAACAACACGTACTGTACATGGAGGAGTCTAAGTGATTTCGAAATCGACTCACTACGCCAAGCAGGGCGAGGTCCAGCGCAACTGGGTTCTCGTCGACGCCGATGGTGCTGTCCTGGGCCGTCTTGCCACCCAGATCGCAATGATCCTGCGCGGTAAGAACAAGCCCCAGTTCACGCCCAACAGCGACTGCGGCGACTTCGTTGTCGTCATCAACGCCGATAAGGTCCAGCTTACCGGCAACAAGGCCGACACGAAGACCTATTATCGCCACAGCGGCTACAACGGCGGCCTCAAGGCTGAGAGCTTCCGCCAGGCTATGGAGAAGCACCCGGAGAAGGTCATCGAGCGCGCCGTTCGCGGCATGCTGCCCAAGACCACCCTCGGCCGTGCCCAGATGACCAAGCTTAAGGTCTACGCTGGTGCCGAGCATCCGCACGCTGCCCAGAACCCCACGAAGATTGAGCTGGAGGCTTAAAGATGGCTGAGAACACCGTTGTCTACCAGGGTACCGGCCGTCGTAAGAACGCCGTCGCCCGCGTCCGTCTCGTCCCCGGCACCGGCAAGGTGACCATCAACAAGCGTGACGCCGAGCAGTATTTCGGCCGTCATCAGCTCGTTGAGAACGCCCTTGCTCCCTTCAAGGTGACCGACACCGCCGGTCAGTTCGACGTTATCGCTCTGTGCGATGGCGGCGGCATCTCCGGTCAGTCCGGCGCTCTGCGCCTGGGCATCGCTCGTGCTCTTCTGAACGCTGGCGATTACCGTGCTGACCTCAAGAAGGCCGGTTTCCTTACGCGCGATGCTCGCGTGGTCGAGCGCAAGAAGTACGGCCTCAAGAAGGCCCGCCGCGCTCCCCAGTTCTCCAAGCGCTAAGGTTTTATCTCCTTACGAGATACAATGTACAAGCGGGGCCTACCGACTGCTCGGTGGGTCCCGCTTTTCTTTTCGACTAGGGTGGGCGGCTTCGTTTTGCCCACTTGGGAAGGAGCGATCCTATGCCCCAGAACATCTTCGGTACCGATGGCGTCCGTGGCGTCGCCAACGCCGACCTCTCGTGCGACCTCGCGTTTCGCCTGGGCCGCGCGGCGACCAAGTTCCTTGGCCCGGACATCTGCATCGGCCGCGACACGCGTCTTTCGGGTACCATGCTCGAGAGTGCTCTGACCGCTGGCATTATGGCAGAGGGCGGCCGTCCGCATTGCTGCGGCGTTATCCCTACGCCGGCCGTGGCGCTGCTCACCGTCCAAAACGAGCTCGACGGCGGCATCGTCATCTCCGCTTCGCACAATCCGCCGGAGTTCAACGGCATCAAGTTCTTTAGCCGCAAGGGCATGAAGCTTCCCGATGCTGTCGAGGAAGAGATCAGCGCCTGGGTTATGTCCGAGGAGGCCATGGCTGCCGACACGCTGCCGTCCCGCGCCGGGGGGGGGCCTTTCCTCAAGTGGGTTCGCA
>URNQ01000226.1 GCA_900549245.1 uncultured Collinsella sp. | reverse complement strand
AGATGATGAAGTCGACCGGGCCGTCGAAGTTCTCGAGGCCGGCGGGCTTGGAGGTCATCTCAAAGCGAACAAAGATGGAGGGACTCGTCTCATCGGAGTACTCGATCTCGGCCTCGGCGAGCGCCGTGTGGCAGTGCTTGCACCAGTGAACCGGCTTGTGGCCGCGATAGATCATGCCCTTATCGAACATGGCCTTGAAGACCTCGATGTCGGCGGCATCATGCTGGTGATAGAGCGTCAGGTAGGGGTTATCCCAGTCGCCGAGCACGCCCAGACGACGGAAACCGGCCTTCTGCAGCTCGATGTTCTCGACGGCGAACTTGTTGCAGAGCTCACGGATCTTGGCCGTGGAAGTCTGGTTGAACTTCTCGGTGCCGAGCTTCTCCTCGACCTTGTGCTCAATCGGCTGACCGTGGCAGTCCCAACCGGGGACATAGGGAACCTCATAGCCCTGCATCATCCAGTAACGGTTGATCATGTCCTTGGAGATCTTGTTCATGGCGTGGCCGATGTGGATCGGGCCGTTGGCGTACGGAGGGCCGTCGTGCAGCACGAACTTCTTGTGACCCTCGTTCTTCTTCAGAACCTGCTCGTAGACCTTGTTGTCCTGCCAGTCCTTGAGTCGCTTGGGCTCGGACTTGGAAAGACCGGCACGCATGGGAAAACCGGTCTTGGGCAGATTCATCGTCTGCTTGTACTCGTTTGCCACGGTACCCCTTTCATGTCGTGGGCGCGCACGCCCTCTGGGCACCAAAAAAGCGCCCGTCCCT
The DNA here is from genome assembly GCA_900549245.1 of uncultured Collinsella sp. Lineage (GTDB taxonomy): Bacteria > Actinomycetota > Coriobacteriia > Coriobacteriales > Coriobacteriaceae > Collinsella. Next base: position 2,100 of record URNQ01000226.1, on the reverse strand, counting down.
ACAAGCTGGGACGAAGCGCCACAAACGGGCTGCACGCCCGCAAAAGCTCTTCGCTTAACCACCCAGCTTAGATGCCCTCGCCCGCGTATTCGCGCGCTCGCATCCGTTACTCGGCTGGTCTGTATCGACGACCATCTCGGCGATGTCTACTAAGACGAACCTACGCGGCACGTCCGTTGGGACCGCAGCTCCGGGGTGATTTTCATCGGTCGCATGCACGGGTTCTCAGCGCTCCCCGCTCTCTGTAGCATGCGGACGGCCGACTACTCGTCCCCATCAACGCTTATGCGGAGTATGCTAGCACGTTCCGCACCGGCGAAAAACCCTCAACACTGGTTTTATACGTTCGAAATTTCTTGCGGCCGTGGACCTTCTCTTGGAGCAAAATACCTGTAAGCACTTTATCGAACGAAAGAAGATTGCTATGCGCACGATCGGAATGAGCGACTATACCGTTGGCGAAGACTGCTTTGACGAGCTGCACGGCGCGTTGGCCGAGTACGGAGCAACCAAGGTCGCCATCATTGGTGGTAAACGAGCACTGGCCGCAGCACTTCCCGGTATCGAAGCTGCGCTGGCAGGTACCGACGTCGAGATTCTGGAGACGCGCGTCTACGGCACCAACAGTACGCGCGCAAATATCGCCAAGGTCGTAAACTCCCCTGCCTGCCAGGAAGCCGACGTGCTCATCGCATGCGGCGGCGGCAAGGCGCTCGACACCGTGAAGACCGCTGCCATTGAGCTCAAGAAGATCGTCTTCACCGTCCCGACGATCTGCTCCAACTGCTCCGCCGCGACCGCCATTGCCGTTGTCTACAACGACGACGGCTCGCTCGAGGGCTATTCGTACCCTAACCGACCTGCGCATATCTTTATCAACCCCAAGATCATCGCCGAGGCTCCGGCGGAGTACTTCTGGGCCGGCGTGGGTGATGCCCTGTCCAAGCAGCCCGAGGTCGAGTACGCCACGAGCGCCGGCAACCTGGAGCACACGGCAGGCCTTGGTCTAGCACTCGCCCACACCTGCTCCGAGCCGCTGTTTACCTTTGGCGTCCAGGGTCTTGAGGACGTGCGCCAGGACCAGTCGACCGAAGCCGTCAAGCAGATCGCGCTCGACATCGTGGTCAACACGGGCTACGTCTCCAACCTGACCAACCAAAACGATTACTACTACAACTCGAGCGTGGCGCACGCGTTCTACAACGCTTCCTGCAGCATTCCGCGCGAGGGCTCCTACCTGCACGGCGAGGTCGTAAGCCTGGGTGTGCTGGTACTGTTCGCCTATACGGGCGATACCGAGAACCTTGAGCGCTACGCCGCCTTTAACAATCAGATGGGCCTGCCCGTGACGCTTGAGCAGGTCGGGCTTTCCGAGGCTGATATCCCTGCCCTGTGCGAGTACGCGCACGCCACCAACGAATGGAAGCAAGGCAACCCGGAGCCCTTCACCGACGAGAAATTCGCCGCCGCCATCAAGGCCGCCAACGCTTACGGCCACACGCTCTAGGACTGACCCAAAACCACCACAAAGGGGACGGGCACCTTTCTGGTGGTTTTTTATTGCTCCAGCATTCAGTTCGTACTCGAACCCGATTCTTTACGAGAAAGGGTTCGGGTACGTTTTTTGTTTATCGGAAATTCTGCGGAAGGACTACTCGGAACGGTAAACAGAAACGAACAGAGGCAGGGTATCATCGTGGTGATGGTATCCTGCCTTTTGTTTTGCAGGATCAAGGTCGCTTTATGCGAACTTGATCGCCACTTATATGGCGCATTGATGGCAATTGCTTCGTACGTGCATACCGGGAGCCTGTACACCTCTGGCAAGGCGTAGCACACTAGACTTTGTTCCAAAGTCTAGTGTGCTAAGGGGGCAGGCCCCTTAGAATTCCTGTGGAGTGTACGCACGTACGCAGGAAAACGGCAAAATTTCGCTATATCAGGGCGTTCTTTCATTGGAGAGTATGGTATACAAGGCTTAGTTTAACAAATAAGAATTTATATATAAAGGAGAATACTGATGAAACTGTTTTTATGTTCTCACTCCTTGATTGGCAACTTCATCCGAACACTTCCCACATTCATCCGCACATGTGCGGG
>URNQ01000225.1 GCA_900549245.1 uncultured Collinsella sp. | reverse complement strand
GAACGGCGAGGTCGGGTGGCTGGGAAAGCTTTACAGGAGACCGTTGTCCTGGAGGACCTTCTTAATAGCCTCGACGTTCTCGCCAGTCATGGCCTTCACCGGGCGCGGCATGGTCGGGCTGTCGAAGATGCCCATGAGGTTCATAGCGGTCTTGAAGGCGCCGACGCCACCGGCATAGCCCTGGACGCCCGAGGTGACATCCCAGATGTGGGAGATCTCGTTGAGGCGATCCTGCTCGGCCTTGACGGTAGCCCAGTCACCGGCCTGAGCGGCCTTCCACTGGCGCACGTAGCCCTCGGGCTCAACGTTGGCAAGGCCCGGGACAGAACCGTCGGCGCCACCGAGGTAAGCGCCGTCGACAACAACCTCGTGACCGGTGAGGATGCTCATCGGATGGCCGTTCTTCTCGTTCTCCTGAACGAGATAGCGGAACGAGATGTCATCACCCGAGGAATCCTTGACGCCAGCAAGGACGCCCTCGGCGCCGAGCTTGGCAAGGAGCTTCCAGGGGAGCTTGGTGTGAACGCAGACGGGAATGTCATAGGCAAAGATGGGCAGGTCGAGCTCCTCGTGCAGGATGCGGAAGTGCTCCTCGACCTCGGTCATGCCCTGCAGGGCATAGAACGGGCAGGTGGCGACAAGCGCATCGGCGCCCAGCTCCTGAGCGACCTTACCGTGCTCGATCATGCGCTCGGTCTCGGTATCGATGATGCCGACCAGGACGGGCACGCGGTGGTCGACGATACGAACGGCCTCGGCGATGATCTGGCGACGACGCTCATCGGTGGAGAAAACGACCTCGCCCGAAGAGCCCAGGAAGAACAGGCCATCGACGCCGGCATCGATCATGCGGTTGATGCTGCGCTCAAAGGAGGCAACGTCGAGCTGGTGGTCTTCGGTATCGGGAACAACGACGGGAGGGATAACGCCGGTGAATTTCTGAGTTGCCACAAGAATCTCCTTAGTTGTCTGGCGGGCGGCCCTATGCCACCCACTCTTGTTGGCAGTGTCCAGGCCGTCTAGGCCAAAGAACACGGGTAGAACGTTTGGTTAAAAAAGTCGATGACTTCGTTTTCAAACGCGTTGATGCGCTCATGAGCGTATTTGGCATAGATGATATGCCTCCGGTCACACTCAAGACCGTTGAATACGGCAAACTGGCCCTTGGGATCACTCACGGCATCCATGAGCGATGTGCCCATGAGCACCGATCCACGCACCCGAGACGACAACGCCTCGAGGCCACCGGGAATTGGATTGGCAACCGCCGTGCAGGCGAGGCCCCGCTCGTCCAGAGCAGAAACCGCCAGCGCGACTCCGCCGCCAAGGCCCTCGCCCCATGCAAAGATGCGGTCGGGGTCCACGCCATCAAGATTGCGCGCCACCTTCGCCATCGCGCAACCCCAACGGACGCGCTTAACAAAAGCAGGAGAGGCAATCCCCTGCTGCAGCTCGCTGGATCCAATCGCCTCATCGTCCAGCGCGAGGACGGCATATCCCATGGCCGCAAACCTCGTCATGTGATGCCATCCCCGCACGGGTCGGTCGATGTCGTGAAACATCAGACATAGCGGCACAAGCTCGGATGCTCGGGCGCGACCGGCAGGCTCGATCAAACGTGCGTGGACCACATCGCCACCAAGCTCAAAGGAAACCTCGGAGTAGCGGGCATACGGATTGGCGAAATCGATCGCCGTAATACTCGGCCCGCAAACCTCAAGGTCCGAAGCGGCTATCTCTAATTCGGAAACATCCGCAGAAGCATCACCGCGCCAATCCCGGAAATCAGCGAGCCTTGACGAAACCGTTCCAGGAATTCCCACGAGTCCGGGGACAATCAGCTCGTTAACATTGCTCTCGCACTTAGACATGAGCCTCCCCTCCCTTGCAGAAAAACGGAATAATCAAATCGTCAAAATCCTGAATCTCCTCGTGGCCAAAGCCATCAAAAAACTCATGACGCTTTTCGCAGGTCAGGTTGTTATAGACCGCAAACTGCGTCGCTGGCGGACAGACAATATCGGCTGTGCCGGTGCCAAACAGCACGGGGCATTTGACCATAGGGGCAAAGTTCTTGGAATCGAAGTACGCCAGCTTGGCATAGGCTTCGTCGATACGAGTCGAGTCCTCGTCAAACCAGCGAGACCAATAGCGCAGGCCCTCGTAGGCAATGTCGTCGGCATCCAAATCCCAGACCAGGCGGAAATCCGACAGGAAGGGATAGAGGATGGCGGCGCGATTGATAAGCTCGCTGTTAAGTGCACAGGTCGCAATGCCCAAACCGCCGCCCTGCGACGCGCCGTTCACAAACACACGGGCAAGATCGATGCCCTCGAGCTCGCGAACGATGCGGCACAGGATGCGAATATCTTGGTGCAAGCGGACATAGTAGAGGTTGGCCGGATCGCCGTCGATACCGGCGACGATATGGCCCGCGACCGTTGTGCCCTCAAATCCACCAATGTCCTCGGAGGGACCTCCTTGGCCGGGGCAGTCGAGGGCGATGAGTGCCATGCCCATGCCCGCAAACGACGCCTGCTCAAACCAGCTGCGGCTTGCACCCGGATACCCATGGAACTGAAGTACCAATGGCACGGGCTCGTCCGAGACGGGTTTAAGGTACTTGGCATGCAGGCGAGCGCCACACATGCCGGTATACCAGAGGTCGAAAAGCTGGCAGGTCACGGCATCGGTGACCGATGCCGTCTCGATCGCATAGTCAAGTCCGACGGCGTCGGCCTCGGCCATGCGGTCCTTCCAAAAGAGATCGAAATCTGATGGACGGGGCATGGCGCCCCGATACCCACCAAATTGCTGTTGTAGCTCCTGAGCACTTGGCATGGCTCGTGAACCCAACCTTTCGAAATCGCAACGGAGGTGCGCCCGG
>URNQ01000224.1 GCA_900549245.1 uncultured Collinsella sp. | reverse complement strand
ACGCCGCCGATATGATGGCTGCTGTCGAGGCCGTGGGCCAGGGCGGTCACGTGCTGGTGCGCAACGGCGAGGTCGTGGCTCGTATTCCGCTGGCGCTCGGCGGCCTGATGAGCGAAGGCACTGCCGAAGACGTCGCGGCGCAGCACGACGACTTTATGGCCAAGGCGCGCGCCATGGGTATTGAGCCGCCGCTCGACCCCATCATGGGCATCATCTTCCTGCCCCTGCCGGTCATCCCGACGCTCCGCATCCGCCCCGAGGGCATGTTCGACGTTACAACCTTCACCTACGCCGACTAGTCATCGGGGACGTTCTTAAACGACTAGTCGTTGGGGACACTCTTTGGCGTGTCGCCTGACGCCGCGACCGTGAGACCTCTGGCATGTGTGAGCTATTTGCCAGGTCCTTGTAACGTTTACGCCCGCGGAGTCTTATTTGAGCTCCCTTTGGGTACGTTGGAATCGGATACACGTTCGATTCCAACAAGCCCGAAGGGAGCTTTTCTATGTTTAAACTGATTGCATCCGATATGGACGGCACACTGCTTGACGAAAACGGCCAGGTGCCTCCCGAGACCTACGAACTGATTCTGGCGCTACACGAGCATGGCGTGCATTTCGCCGCATCGTCAGGTCGTCGCTACGATCGCCTGTGCGAGTTCTTTGCGCCCGTTCGCGACAAGATGGACTTTGTCGCCGCTAACGGTGCCCAAGTCTACGCCGACGGTAAGATGGTAGACCGTGAGGTGTATTCCCACCTGGCGATTCGAAGGCTCGCCCAAGCCGTCAGGACGTTTCCCAATCTGCATCTTGCGCTCTTTGACCGAACCAAGTCCTTCCTGCTCGATGACGAGTGCAAGTTCGTGCGTGAGGTCGATAAGGACCTTCCCAATGCCGAGCGTATTTGGGAGCTGCCCGATCCCAGCGTAAATATCATCAAAGCGAGTATCTTTTGCGACGACAGTGCGGTTATGGACAGTGCGTACGTGCTACAGCGCGAACTTGGTCAGCTCTTTACTTTTGCGCCTTCGGGCAACGCGTGGATCGATGCCATGCAGCCCGGTGTGTCGAAGGCCTCGGGTATCGCGCAGCTCGCGGAGCATTACGGCATTGGTCGCGACGAGGTCATGGCGTTTGGCGACTCGATGAACGACTACGAGATCATTCGCTTTGTCGGCACGGGCTGCGCGATGGAAAACGCGCGCCCCGCGCTTAAGGCGGTGGCCGATCGCGTGGTGGGTTGTAACCGCGACCACGCCGTCCAGCAGGAGCTCCGTCGCGTGCTGGAGAGTCTCTCCTAATCCGGCAGATGGGGACGTTCCTTTTCTGCCGACAGTGGGGGACAGTCCTTGCAGCTTTTTGCGAAGAGTGTCCCCAGTGACTAGTCGTTTAAGAACGTCCCCAATGACTGACCAATGACTAGGCGAGGGCGGCCATGATGGTGCGGGCGACGCCGTCGTGGTCGTTGTCGTATTCGGTGATGGCGTCGGCGGCCTCGCGATCTTCGGGCTCGGCGTTGATCATGGCCATGCCATGGCCCGCTGCCTGCAGCATGGGGATGTCGTTGATGTTGTCGCCGAACGCCCAGGCGTCGGGGAGACGCTCGCCCAGATGCTCACACAGCCACGTGAGGGCCGTTCCCTTGGTGGCGCCTTCGCCCATAACCTCGATATTCATGGCGTACGAACGCGTGACCTCAATGCCTCCGAGCGTGTCGAGCGCCGCCGCGATGGCGTCGCGATCGGCGGGGTCGTGCCAGTACATAGAGATGCGTTCGAGCGTCTCGACCTCGTCGATCTTGCTGTCGATATTCATGTCGATCGGCGTTCGTGTGCGCTTGAGCGAAGCCGCGATGTGGGGGTCGCCGCCACAGAACTCATCCAGACGCCCGTATAGCGAGCGGGGGAGGAAGCACTGCCCATCCGCGAAGATATCGAAGGTCACATCGTGGCCGGCGGCAATGCGATGGATGCGGTGGGCAATGCCACGGTCGAGCGGACGGCTCAAGATGCACGTGGCGCGCGAGGCGTCGGTGGGCGTATCCTCGTCGAGCTGCCAGACGCTGGCGCCGTTGGCACAGACCGCGTAATGCACGGCGGGATGGGCGAGAATGGGCTCAAAGATGCCCGACAGTGGACGTCCCGTGCAGGGAACAAACTCGATGCCACGACGTGCGAGCTCGTCGAGCATCGCCCAGGTGGCATCGCTCATTTGCTTATCGCTCGTCAGCAGCGTCCCATCCATATCGGAAAACACAATCATTTGATGCAGCCCTTTCTACTGGCATAAAAAGCGTGGCCGAGGGCTTGGGTCCCTGGCCACGCTCGAGTTCTATAACGGTTCGCGTCCTAGCGGTCGGCGAGCGGCTTGTACTCCAGCGGCTCGATCACCGGACGATAGGCCGGGCGAATAATACGGTGCGCGCAGAAGAGCTCTTCCATGCGGTGCGCCGACCAGCCGGCCATGCGGGCGACGGCGAATAGCGGCGTAAAAAGCGTCTCGGGCACGCCGAGCATCTTGTAGATAAAGCCCGTGTACAGGTCGATGTTGGCGCAGATGGGCTTGGTCATGCCGTGGTCGCGCATGACCTGGGGTGCCAGGCGCTCGATGCGCTCGATGAGCGCGAACTCCTCGCCCAAGTCCTTCTTGGCGGCAAGCGTGCGCGCGTAGCGACGGCACACCTCGGCACGCGGGTCACTCAGCGTGTAGACGGCGTGGCCCATGCCGTAGATGAGGCCCGTGCCGTCGAAGGCCTGCTTGTCGAGGATCTTGCCCAGGTAGGCCGCGACCTCGTCCTCGTCCTCCCAGTTGGAGACATGCGCGCGGATGTCCTCGTGCATAGACACGACCTTGGCATTGGCACCACCGTGGCGCGGGCCCTTGAGCGAGCCGATAGCCGCGGGGGAGGCGGGAGACGGGGCGGCGGGCGGAGCGCCGCCTTC
>URNQ01000223.1 GCA_900549245.1 uncultured Collinsella sp. | reverse complement strand
AGTCCCTTGCGGCGTAGTTCTTATTTAAGCCGTCCAAGTTTTGGGGTGCAGTTCATTGATTCCCTGGCGCGCCTTTTGCGTCGGTGCCGATGTCGTTTTGTGCCGCTTGCGTTCCTAACGTTCGTCCACGAGCTTGGCGACGAGGGCCTTGAGCTCGGCCACCTCTCGCTCGAGTTCCTTGACGCGGCGGGCATTCTCGGTGATGCCCTGGCGGTTGAGGGCGGACTGCTCGGCGGCGTCATCGGGCATGTACTCGCGATGCTGCTTGGCGTCGAAACTCTCCTCGAACACACGGCAACCGTTGCGCTTGATGATACGTCCCGGCACGCCCACGACGGTGCAGTTGTCGGGGACGTCCTTAACGACGACCGAGTTGCCGCCGATCTTGACGTTGTTGCCGATGCGGATGTTGCCGAGCACCTTGGCGCCCGTGCCCACCGTGACATTGTTGCCCAGGGTGGGGTGACGCTTGCCGGTCTCGTTGCCGGTGCCGCCGAGCGTGACGCCCTGGTAGAGCACACAGTTGTCGCCCACAATGGTGGTCTCGCCGATGACGACGCCCATGGCGTGGTCGATAAAGAAGTGCTTGCCAATCTGCGCGGCAGGGTGAATCTCGACGCCGGTGATGTGGCGGGTGATTTGCGAGAGCACGCGGGCGAGCGAGCGATGACCGTGCTCCCACAGCCAGTGCTCGGGCACGTGGTTCCACTTGGCGTGCAGGCCAGGATAGGAAAGGAAGATGACCAGACCGTTTTGCGCGGCGGGGTCCTGCGCCTGGACGGTCTTGATGTCCTCGCGAATGGTATTGATAAAGCTCACCGGCCGCCCTCCCTTAGCGCCATGGCAATGCGATTCAATAAAGTATAGCGATTCGCTAGGGATTAAAAAGGACAATCTTGGCGGCTTTGCGCTACAAGTGTCAGTTATGCAAACTTGCTGGTAATGGAGTCATGCTTTTGTGGGGTTGCGCACGAGGGGGCACCGCAACCGTATACTGGTCAACTTGGACGTATCCGCGCCCACAACTGAGAGGTTTTACTTCATGGGTTTCATCAATTTTATTGCCGAGCTGCTTAAGGACCCGCGCACCGCGATCGCCAGCTGGATCGCCGCCGGCCCGCTTATGGCCTACGGCTGCGTGTTCCTGATCATCTTTATCGAGACGGGCGTGGTGTTCTTCCCGTTCCTTCCCGGTGATTCGCTGCTGTTCGCCTCGGGTTTCTTTGCCCACAACGGCGGCTTTAACATCGTGGCGCTTCTGGCCACCGCATGGGCCGCTGCCATTTTGGGCGATCAGTGCAACTTTATGATCGGTCACTTCTTTGGCCGCAAGATCATCGCTTCGGGCAAGGTCAAGGCCATGACGCCCGAGCGCATCAAAAAGTCCGAGGACTTCTTGGACAAGTGGGGTCACCTGGCCATCTTCCTGGGTCGCTTCTTCCCGTTTATCCGCACCTTTGTGCCCTTTATCGCTGGCATGGGCGGCATGCACTGGCGCAACTTTGTCGTCTTTAACGTGCTGGGCGGCATTACCTGGTCGACGGTCTTTACGCTGCTGGGCTACTTCTTTGGCGGCATTCCCTTTGTGCAGGAGCACTTTGAGCTGCTAATCGTCGGCATCGTTGCCGTGTCGATCATCCCGACCGTGGTCGGTCTGGTTAAGGCTAAGCTGGGCAAAAAGAACGCGTAGCTCGAGTCAGCGCGCAAACCGTGCAGTTGAGGCCCGTCACCGCTTACGGTGGCGGGCCTTTTTGCTTCGGTCAAATGAAAATACTTTAGTTAGTTAAAGAAAAACGTTTTATCCGACGCGCGTGCGGAGTACAATCTCGTGCATGCGAATCGACGTGCCATCGGCTTTGATGCTGCTCGCGTGTCCCGTCCGGCTCTACGCTCCGGGCGTGCGACGTTGCGACGCGGTCGGCCTCGGTCCTTGCGTGCGGGTTCGCGAGTATGCAACTGTGTATGTAAGGAGCGACATATGACTGTCGAGAAAAAGGATATCGATTGGGGTAGCCTCGGCTTTGGCTACATGAAGACCGATTACAGCTACGAGGCCCATTGGAAGGACGGCGAGTGGGACGAGGGTGGCCTGACCACCGACCACACCCTGCATGTCTCCGAGTGCGGCGGCATCTTCCATTACTGCCAGGAGGTCTTTGAGGGCCTGAAGGCCTACACCGCCGAGGACGGCAGCATCGTCTGCTTCCGTCCCGACATGAACGCCGAGCGTATGTACAACTCTGCGCAGCGCCTCGAGATGCCCCCGTTCCCCAAGGACAAGTTCGTTGAAGCCGTCAAGCAGGTCGTTTCTGCCAACGCCGCCTGGGTTCCGCCCTTCGGTTCCGGTGCGACCCTGTACGTGCGTCCGTTTATGATCGGCTCCGGTGACGTGATCGGCGTGGCTCCCGCTCCTGAGTACACGTTCCGCATTCTCGTGACCCCGGTCGGTCCGTACTTTAAGGGTGGCCTCAAGCCCGTCAAGCTGCGCGTTTCCGAGTATGACCGTGCGGCACCTCACGGCACCGGCAACATCAAGGCCGGCCTGAACTACGCCATGTCCCTCAAGCCCACGATGGAGGCCCATCGCGAGGGCTATGCCGAGAACCTGTATCTCGACTCCGAGTCCCGCACCTATGTCGAGGAGACCGGCGGCGCCAACGTTCTGTTCGTGAAGGAGGACGGCACGCTCGTCGTTCCGCAGTCGCACACCGACTCCATCCTGCCCTCTATCACCCGTCGCTCGCTCGTTCAGGTCGCTCAGGACCTGGGCATGACCGTTGACCAGCGTCCCGTCGAGTGGGCCGAGGTCAAGGCCGGTACCTTTGTCGAGTGCGGCCTGTGCGGCACCGCTGCCGTCATCTCCCCGGTTGGCGAGATCGACAACAAGGTTTACGGCGCCGACGAGACCGTGACCTTCCCGGCTGGCTACACCGAGATCGGCCCTGTGATGAAGAAGCTCCGCGAGACTCTGACCGGCATCCAGACTGGTGCTGTCGAGGACACCATCTTTA
>URNQ01000222.1 GCA_900549245.1 uncultured Collinsella sp. | reverse complement strand
CCGCGCCTCGTTTGAACGACCCCGATTCAATTATTCGTCCAAAACAGGCGCACCCGCCCAGTCGCCTACAGCAATACAAACTGTTTCAGCGCGGCGCGACTCGTTATGCCCAGCTTGGCGTAGGTGTTCGACAGGCGATTCTTAACCGTGCCACGCGAGATACCCATGTGAGCGGCAATCTCATCGTTGGTCCAGCCGCGACAGGCCAGCATAGCGATGGCGAACTCCGTCGTAGTCAGGCTCTCGGCAACGGTGGCGCCCGCCCCCGGATTATGCACACGACGCCAACCGCGGCTAAACCGCTCGGTAACTTTGATGATCTCCGCGAACTCCTGCGGATGGCCCTTCTTTAGGCATGACTCCAACACGCCTTGCAAAAGCCCGTGATGCTCGCCGACGATTTCAATCAGACCGTCGGGCTGCGCAATCTGCCAGGCACGCATAAAATGAGCGTTCGCGCGGTCAGCTTCGCGCTGGTTAATCCACCCAACGGCGGCAATCAGGTGCAAGAAGACCTCAGGGACGGGATAGCTTTCTTGCTTCATCGACAAGGCGTTCTCCGCCATACCCACGCAGCGTCCGTAATCGCCGTCGAGGTAGGCACGGTGCGCCAGTGCATAGGTTGCAAACAGGCGCAGCCCCTCGGGCAGCAGCGATGCATATAAATCGAATTCGCCGCGTGACACCGGCGAGGGAAAATGCAGCAGCACACAGGCGCTCGCCGCAAGCAGCATATATGAAGCCTGGACGCGTGGATCCTTTGTCGTCCTTTGACCCTTCCCTGTTTCCTTGAGATACGCAAGGCAGCGGCGCGCCGCCAATGCGCGATTCAGCGACAGATTTGCATAGGCGCACAACAGGCATGCCGAAAGACGGAGCGAAAGGTCATCCGATAGTAAGTACGGCTCTGCTAGGCGTTGTGCCTCATCGGGGCAACCGCGATAGTAGTGCGCCTCGGCACGCGCGATAACGCCATAGTCATCTTTGAGCATCACGTCGAGGGTTTTGTCGAGCGTTCCGGGCTCAAACGCCGCGCACATAAGCGGCATGGGGAAACGCCAGCTATCGGTATATATCCGATCCATGGCGACCTCCCCTCGCATAGCGGCTCACTTTGATGGTAATGCGAGGGGGCAACGGTTAATGGGACATGTGGCTCGAAATACAGCCTCATCCTGGGACGTTCGCGGTAAATCGAACGGCGCCAAGTTTAAATGCGGCGCCATTCAAAAGGCTAAATATGCTGGCGGATCGCGTCGATATAGGCCTGCCCATAGCGCGTGAGCGTCGTATTTTTGCGCGTGATGATGCCAATCTCCATGTACTCGTCTACATCGAGCGGAATCGAGATGATGCCGGGACCGTTGAGCTCGTGACTGATCACGCCTGAGCATACCGTGTAGCCGTTGAGGCCCATGGCCAGGTTGAACAGCGTCGCACGGTCGCGCACGCGAATATTCTTGCGACGCTCAAAGGTCGAGGTCAGTTCCTCGGAATAGTAGAACGAGTTGTAGCTGCCCTGCTCGTAGGACAGGAACGGGTAGTCCTCGAGGTCTTCGAGCGTCACGCTGGAGCGGTCAGCCAACGGATGGTCGGCACACACAAAGACATGCGGCGTGGCGCAGAAGAGCCCCTCGAATACGAGCTCGTTGGCCGCCAGCATGCGCTCGATGACCTCGCGATTGTGCTCCGACAGATACAGGATGCCGAGCTCGCTTTTCATGTGCGCGACGTCCTCGATAATCTCGTGAGTCTGTTCCTCGCGCAGGGTAAAGTCGTAGCGCGCGGCATCGAACTCGCGGATCACGTCAACAAACGCGTTAACGGCAAAGGAATAATGCTGACAGCTCACACTAAAGTGCGGCACCTGCTCGGATGCGCCCTTGTACTTGCCCTCGAGCAAGTCGGCCTGGTCGAGTACCTGGCGCGCATAGCCCAAGAAGGTCTCGCCTTCCTCGGACACAATGACACCCTTGTTGGTGCGCTCAAAGATGTGCACGCCCATCTCGTTTTCGAGATCGCGGATCGATGCGGTAATCGAAGGCTGCGACACAAAGAGCCGGCGCGAGGCCTCGGTAATGCTGCCGCATTCGGCAACCTTGACGACATACCTGAGCTGCTGAAGCTTCATAGCGCCCTCCCTAGACGTTCGTGACGTCGAAACCCGTCGCATCCATCTGACGCATAAACGGCGGCATCTCCCCCGTCGCGGCACAAGCGGCAATCTGATGCAGAGCCCCGGCAACCGCATCATCTGCCGCAGCGCCGATATGCCAGCGTGCGGCAGCCGTGACGGCCTCGTTGGCATTGGCGACTGCAACGGAGTTGGGAACGGCACCGATCATGGGCAGGTCGTTATCGGAATCGCCAAATACGGCCACCTCATCGGGCGTCAGGCCCAAAGCGCGCGCCAGCTCCAGCGCGGCGCAACCCTTGTCCCAACCTGCTGGAAGGATATCGAACAGGCGCACTCGGTTGTTGGGAAACACAAGCGAGAGTTCCGGCACCTCAGCGGCAACGCGCTCGCGTAGCTCCGCGAGCTCCTCACGTGAGCGGGCACTCCAGATATTCGCCTTAAACACCGGCGCATCATCGACGACGGGACGGCACGGGGCCTCTTCGCCTTTGAGCCATGCGTTGCCGCCCGACTCCATGGCGCGACGCACGCGCTCGGGGTCGCTCGTCACGCAATAGGCATCGTTATCCCAAAAGTCGTCACCCAGGCTGTAGACCTTTAGATAGGTATCGTCGGTCTCTTGCTCGAGGTAATCGGCCAGACGCATCAGGGCATCGTTGTCGGTCGCGCGCGAAGCGACCGCCTGACCGTCGACAAACATGACCTGGCCGTTGCAGAACGCGCCGGTCGAAAAGCACTCAGAACGATTTTTGAACATCCAGCCCATCGCGGACGGCTGGCGACCCGAAACCGGGCCAAAGTGCAGACCCGCCGCCTGCATGGCATGAATGCCCTCGATGGCGTAGTCGCTGGCGCCGTCATGCCCAGCCGGAATCAGCGTATCGTCCATATCGGTCAGCACAAG
>URNQ01000221.1 GCA_900549245.1 uncultured Collinsella sp. | reverse complement strand
CACAACTTGCGGCCAGCACCCGCCTGCTCGCTACCCTGGCGGAGAAGCCGGCGATACACAGGGATAACTTGATTGTATTTGCATAAAGAAAGACAGCGCTGCGGATCGTTTCCCGCAGCGCTGTCTTTCTCGTGCCGGCACCTGGGGACGTTCCATTTGTGCCGGCAGGTGGGGACACTCCTTTGCTAGAAGATCCGGCGCAGGTCTCCTCGGTTGAGGGCTTCGTCGAAGAGGTGCTTGAACACCACGCTGCCGTGCAAGCCGTCGTGCTCGAACTCGTTGGTCACCCAGGCATGCGAGTTGCCCACGCGGCTGAGCGTATCAAGCTGCAGGCCCGAATCGACGTACATGTCGTCGAAATACACCGCGGCCTGGAGCGGCACCTCGTTGCAGGCCAGGCGCTGTGGGTCGTAGATCTTGTCCCAGCTGGTGTCTTCCATCAGCAGGTCCATGGCGGGTTTAAACGGCTTAAGCTCGGGCATTTGCTCAAACATCCACGGGAACATGGCCTCGCCGGTAAACATGAGCGGGCGCGCGAGCGTGTCGAACTCGGCACGGTGTGCCTTCTCTTCTGCCGCGGCCCAGCGAATGGGCATGGTATCGCCGTCGGCGTAGATGAACTCCTGCAGCGTCCAGTACAGCGGATTCGTGCGCGTGTTGGTGCGCTCGAAGGCGCGCATCAAAAAGCTGTCAGATACCGAGGCGTCGCAGGTCAGCGTGCCGTCGCCATCAACAAAAGCGTGATCGATAATCCAATGCATGCGCTCAAAGCTCGGCTTCATGCCAAAGTCGCTGCCCATGAGCTGTAGGCGCTCGACCGTCATCGGCGAGCCGTCGGGCAGCACGGGCTTTTGCTCCTCGAGCGCATTGGCCAGGGCCGCCACGCGCTCGACGTCAGCGGGGTAGCGGTCATAATACTGCTGCGTCTTGGCGACCATGCGCGGGAAGGTGTGCGCGTAGACCTCGCTTGCGCTCGCCGGTACGTGGGGGATGCCGCCGCAGGTAAAGCTTGCCGCCACGCCCTCGGGGAAGAGCGACAGGTAGCTCAGCGTCAAAAAGCCGCCGTAGCTTTGGCCGAGCGTGACCCACGGCTTGCCGCCAAAGCCCACCAGGCGCAGGTACTCAAAATCGCGCACGATGGAGCTGGCGAGGTGACGCTTGAGGAAGTCCGCCTGCGAGCGTGCAGTATCGGCGCCGGCGGCCGTTGCGCGATCACCCAGTGCCTTGATCGTGCGTCCGTCCACGCAGCTACTGCGTCCGGTGCCGCGCTGGTCGGGAAGGACCACGCGGAAGTGCTTGACGGCCTCCTCGATCCAGCCGTCGCTTGTGGGCGACAGCGGACGCGGGCTCTCGCCGCCGGGGCCGCCCTGCAAAAACAGGAGCAGTGGCAGATCGTCGTTGATGCGGTCGGGCGCGCAAACCACACAGTAGAAGAGCTTGATGCTCTCGGGCGCGCCGGCGATGGGCGCCGGCATAGCGCCGCGGCGCATGGTGCTGCCGACGGCCAGGAGCATGGGCTCCAGGCCGCGCCAGTCAAGGGGGACATCGATGCTGTGGTCCTCGACATACAGGCCGGGGACGTGGTACGAAGTGATGAGCGCCATGTGATGCTTCCGTTCGTTGCGGTGTTTCGGGTTGACCAATTCTACCGCCGCAGGTGAGGTCATGCGCAAATCGGCTACCATGGTTGTAAACTTCTAGGAGAAAGGGCCGCCCATGTCGGTCGATATAGCCACGTATGTCCACGATCTTGCCGTTGCCGCCAAGGCAGCGTCGGCCTCGCTTGCCACGGCGAGCGACGAGCAGCGCCAGGAGGCCGTGCGCGCCATGGCCGCAGCACTGCGCAACGGTGTCGACTCCATCGTCGCCGCCAACGAGCTCGATATGTCCGCTGCGCGTGACGCAGGCACCTCGGCCGGATTGCTCGACCGCTTGCTGCTGACGCCCGAGCGCGTTGAGAGCATGGCCGCCGGCCTGGAGAAGCTTGCCGAGCTGCCCGATCCCGTGGGCCGCGTGCTCGATCACCGTGTGCTTGCGAGTGGCGTGGACCTTACGCGCGTGAGTGTGCCGCTGGGCCTGGTTGCCATGGTCTAC
Source organism: uncultured Collinsella sp. (assembly GCA_900549245.1). Lineage (GTDB taxonomy): Bacteria > Actinomycetota > Coriobacteriia > Coriobacteriales > Coriobacteriaceae > Collinsella. Next base: position 993 of record URNQ01000221.1, on the reverse strand, counting down.
GAGGCGCGCCCCAACGTGACGGCCGACGCCGCGGGCATCTGCATCCGCACCGGCAACGCCTGCATTCTGCGCGGCGGCTCGCTGGCCTATCACTCGTGCGCCATGATTTCTGAGCTGCTGGCCGATGCGCTCGAGACCAAGGGCTTCCCGCGCGAGGCTATCTCGATGATCGAGTCCACCGACCGCGAGGCCACTGGCGAGCTCATGAAGCTCCGCGGCGTCGTCGATGTGCTCATTCCGCGTGGCGGTGCGGGCCTGATTCAGCGCTGCGTGCGCGAGTCGCTCGTTCCGGTGATCGAGACGGGCACGGGTAACTGCCACATCTACGTGCATGAATCCGCCGACTTCGATAAAGCGCTCAATATTATCGTCAACGCTAAGACGCAGCGCGTGGGCGTGTGCAATGCCGCCGAGTCGCTGCTGGTCGACCGTGCCGTGGCCGATGCGTTTTTGCCCGCGGTCGTGGCCGTGCTGCATGACCACGGCGTGCTCATTCACGGCGACGAGGCCACGTGCGCCGCATGCGCCGACGCCGGGCTTGCCGAGGGCGATGACTACGTTGCCGCGACTGAGGAGGACTGGGGTCGCGAGTATCTGGCGCTCGAGATGAGCGTGAAGGTCGTGGCGAACGAGGACGAAGCCATCGCGCACATCAACCGCTACGGCACGATGCACTCCGAGGCCATCGTTGCAGAGGACACGGATGCTTGCGAGCGCTTCCTGGACGCGGTCGATGCCTCGGCCGTGTATGCCAACGCCAGCACGCGCTTTACCGACGGCGGCGAGTTTGGCCTGGGCGCCGAGATTGGCATCTCGACCCAAAAGCTCCACGCCCGCGGCCCCTTTGCCGCCGAGGCCCTCACCACCTACAAATACAAGCTCCGCGGCACCGGCCAGGGCCGCCCCTAAACCCCTCGTAAACGAAAACCGCCACAAAGGTGCCTGTCCCCTTTGTGGTGGTGTTTGGGGGGGGGGGGGGGTGGGCCTGCGACG
>URNQ01000220.1 GCA_900549245.1 uncultured Collinsella sp. | reverse complement strand
GTCCCGTTTGTACCCCCCTGTCCCCCTTCCCCGGGGCCGCCACGAGCATCTTGGAGCAGCTGTCGAACCTCATCGCCACGGTCATCATCGGTAACTTCTCGGGCGACCAGGGAACCCTCGCCATGGCAGCGGTCGGCTCCAATGTTCCGCTTACCAGTCTTATGCTCAACCTGTTTATAGGCATGTCGCTTGGCTCCAACGTGGTCATCGCCAACGCCATCGGCCGCAACGATCAGAACATGGTCAAACGCGCCGTCCATACCTCGATTTTAATGGCGCTCGTGGGCTTTGTCGTCATCGCCCTGGGCGAGGTCTTTGCCGAGCCCATGCTCGCCGCGCTCAACGTTCCCGCCGAGACCATGCCGCTCGCTTCACTCTACCTACGTGTCTTTTTGCTCAGCATGCCCTCGATTTTGCTCTACAACTTTGAGGCCGCGATTTTCCGCTCCGTCGGCATCACCCGCATGCCGCTGCAGGCGCTTGCCGTGTCCACCGTCCTCAACATTGGCCTGGACCTCATCTTTGTCCCCGTACTCCACTGGGGCGTCGCGGGCGTCGCCATCGCCACCGCCATCGCCTACACCGTCAGCGCCGCTACGCTCTTTATTCGCCTGCTCAAGACCGACTCCGTCGTCCGCGTCACCCCGCGCGACCTGGCTATCGACCCCGTCGCCCTCAAGCGCATCGTTAAGATCGGCCTGCCCGCCGGCATCCAAAGCGCTGTCTTTGCCGTCGCCAACATCATCATCCAGTCCGCCATCAACAGCCTGGGCACCGAGGTCATGGCGGCATCGAGCGCCGCCATGAGCCTGGAGTACGTGTGCTACAACCTGCTCAACAGCTTTAGCCAGGCTTGCACTACCTTTGTGGGACAAAATCACGGTGCCCGTCAGATCGACCGCTGTACCAAGACGCTCAAGGTCTGCCTTGTCGAAGGCGGTATCGTCGCGCTCACCACAATTATCGTTATTGTCGGCCTGGGGCGTGAGATCTTGTCGCTGTTCAACAGCGATCCCAACATCGTCTCGATCGGCTATATCCGCGTGTGCTCGATCTTCCCGGCGTACGCCTTTAGCATGTTCTACGAAAACATGTCAGGCTACCTGCGCGGCTTTGGTATCTCGCTCACGCCCGCCCTCATCACCATGATCTGCGTCTGCGGCATCCGCTTCTATTGGGTGTTCTGCGTGTTCCCGCACTTCCGCACCTTTGCGAACATCATGATGGTCTACCCCATCAGCCTGGGCACCACGGCGTTCTTTATGGTCGTGGCGGTGCTACTTTGCCACCCGGCACGCACCTATCGTGCCACCCAAGCCAAAGCGACAGCCCGCTAAACACCGCACTCAACGCCACGCCAGTCATTAATTGACAATATGCGAGCTCATATAGTCGATAAAGCGCCTCGTGGCGATGGGCATAGTGTCCCAGCTGCGCCAAGCCGCCACTACGTCGCGCGAGGGAGCATGCACGATGGGACGTACGCGAATATCGGCCCGCATGCCCTCAACGGTACGGCGATATAGCATACTCACGCCTAGGCCCTCCTCCACCATCGCCATGATGGTGTAGTCGTCGGTGACCTCGCTCGTCACATGCGGCGACAGCTCATGCGCCGCAAATGCATCGAGCACCAGACTCTGTTCGCCCTCATCCAGCAGCACAAACGGCTCGGACGCCAGGTCGGCGAGTGTCACCTTTTCCTTTGCCGTCAGCGGATGCGCGGCCGGCAACAATGCTACCAACTCGTCGTGATAGACCACGCGCTTCTCGAGCCCGGTGGTAAATCCGCGCGCCGTAAAACAAAAATCAACCACGCCATCGTGCACCCATTGAGCGTTGCGCGTGTAATCGCCCTGCTTGAGGGTAAAGCGTACGCCCGGGTGCAGCGCACCAAAGTCGCGGATCACGCGCGGCAACACAGTACGGCTCACGTTGGTAAACGTCGCAATGCGAATATCAGTCGACGAAAGCCCCAGCAGTTCCTGGCGCTTGCCCTCGAGCTCAGCCTCGGCAGTCACAATCTGTCGCAAATACGGCAGGTACTGTTTGCCATCGCGCGTAAGCGACACACCCTGCTTACCGCGCTCGATAAGCGTGGTGCCCAGCTCACGCTCGAGCGCCTTGACGGCCTGGCTCACCGCGCTTTGCGTATAACCCAGCTCGTCCGCCGCGCCCTTAAGACTGCCGCGATCGACCACCATGCAAACAATCTGATACCGCGATGCCATCGTGCCTCCACATCAATGAAGCCGTAAAACGTTTTGCCAGGGCTTTTTCTGCATACATTAGTATTTCTTAATCATACTGAAGATACATTCGCTTTACTACATCCACATCTGGGAGCAGAATCCTTTTTGCGAAACCGTTCTGTAACAAAAGGAGTCCCATGGATCGCAAAAAAGCAATCGCGCTCTCATTTTCCGTTCCCGTCGCATGGGGCTTTTCGTATCCCCTCATGAAGATCGGCATGGACAGCATGAACGCCACGAGCATCGTCGCGCTACGTTGCATCATCGCCTTTGTGGTCTGCCTGTTGCTCTTCCACAAGCACGCGTTGCGCATCAACCGCGACCTTATGGTCCGTGCCGCCATCATCGGCGCCATTATGGCAACCGAGCTCACCTGCATGTGCCTGGGCTCCAGCCTCACCTCTGCCTCCACTGCCGGCTTTTTGCAGAGCCTGACGGTCGTGATCGTACCGTTTGCCAACGCCGCCCTGCTGCGTCGCGCCCCCGAGCGCAAAGTGCTCGTCGGCACCGCCATCGTCACCTGCGGTATGCTGCTGCTCTCGGGCGCCGACTTTACCAGCCTGAACCCGGGCGCGATCATCATGCTGCTCTCCGCCTTTGTCTACGCCGGACACATCATTGTGGCGAAGCGCTTTGTCGAAGATGTCGACCCGCTGGCTCTGGGCGTTTGGCAGCTGGGCTTTGGCGGTTTGTTCTCGGGCGTCGCGGCATTCACCTTTGGCGGCTTCACGCTTCCCAGTACGCCCAGCGAGATCGTGGTCGTCATTGCGCTCGCACTCATCTGCTCTGCTTACGGCTTTATCACCCAAACGCTCGTGCAGCCCCACGTGCCCGCCGAGACCACTGGCTTCGCCTTCTC
>URNQ01000219.1 GCA_900549245.1 uncultured Collinsella sp. | reverse complement strand
AGCTGCGGGAACGGCCTATTCGCTCAATGTGTTCGGCTGAGATCGGAAATCAACCCAGCGAAATCCAGCCCCTGTTCTTCAAGCCTGGCAAGTCTGGTTGGAGCACTTTCGAGTTGATTCGCGCCTTCGGCAACCGCGGCGAGAACGTCCCTGGCCTCAACGCGAACACTGATGGTGTTTATTGCATCGGCAGCGAGCGCAACACCGAGATCAACCTCTTCCAGATTCGTCGCGGGTATGACCCCGAAGTCGCTACCATCCAGTGGGAAATGCTCTCCCGCGCCGCGTACTCCGTCGCCATCCCGTTGTACTCCGCTCTGATAACTGAGGTCAGCCCGTACTTCAGCGATCAGACCGTCTCCTTCGATCACTGCAAACAGACTGACGTCGTGTACAACGAGGAGCCCGAGAACTCAATCAACTACGTCCTCATGGACATCAGCTCGCTCTGCTTTGAGAACCCTGACACCCTTGGTATCAGCGTCCGTGCCTACCTCGATGCGCTCCAGAACGAGCTCATCGAGCAGAACAAGGAAGTTGACGCCGCCATGCTAGCCGAGACGACCACCGAGGGCCGCACTGCCCTGGCTAACAAGGCCGGCAAGGCTGCTACCGAGAACACCTACAAGAAGTGCAAGGCACTGCTCCAGGAGATGCGCGCCTATCAGAAGGCCGAAAACTTCGACCAGCCCTTCACCCCGAGCGACCTGAACACCGAGATCAACGGCCTCAAGGTGTCCATCACCTACGCCAAGGACGCTCTTGCCACCGACCCGGTAACCCCGGATCAGCCCGGTACTCCTGAGCAGCCCGGTACTCCTGAGCAGCCCGGTACCCCCGAGCAGCCCGCTAAGCCCGAGCAGCCCACCACCAAGCCCGAGAAGCCTGGCAAGTCGGACACCACGACCACGGTAACCACCAACAAGACGAACACCAAGGGCGGCCTGCCCACCACCGGTGATCGTTTTGATGGCCGCATGGTGGCCGCATTCGCCATCGCTGGCGTTGCCGTCATCTCCGCGGGCGGTTACTTCCTCTACCGTCGCAATAAGGAGTAACGTCTTAGCTGAGCGGACAAGGCAGCAATGGCAGCCTCGCCCGCTCAGCCCGCTCTTTTGACCGGCGGGAAACCCGCCTGAAATCTTTTTAAAAAAGATTTCCCCGCACACACTTCGCTGTGCTATAGTGCAGCGCAACAGCAACGAGGTGCGACCGCGCCAAGGCATCACGAAAGGAGCCACCGACATGAAGAACACGATGAAGTCTCTCAACAACTGGTGGTGGCGTGATGCGAATACGATCGGTCGACGGTGAGTCCCTCACACCTGTTTTTGCGCTCTAGGTGATTAGAAGGCCTCCGGTTTCGACCGGGGGCCTTTTTCTATCTCGAGCCCGATCGCATTCGCATCGCGCGCCTCCGCTTTCTTCTCTTTCACTTCCCCTCCGAAAGGATTTTCACCATGTCTCAGAACACCACCACCGCCCAGCCCCGCACCGTCCAGACCGCCGACCGCGGCAAACTCGACGTCCGTGCCCTTGTCTTGCTCGCCATCCTGCTTGCCGCTGGCTTCATCCTCAACTTCACCGTCGGCAAGGCTATCTCCGGCATCTCGGGCGGTATGATCAGCCCCGAGTTCATTATCTCGGCCTTCTGCCTCACTATCCTGGTCGTGCGCCCCAACATCGGTCAGGCACTCGTCATCGGCCTGATCTCGGCCGCCGTGATCCAGATCACCACCACCTCGCCGTTTGTCGATTTTGCCGCCGAGGGCATCGCTGCCATGCTCATGGCCGTCATTGTCAACGCTGCCGCCAAGGACGGCCAGGTTAAGCCCGCCATCGCCATTGTCGCAGCCTTCGTGACCACCTTTGTCTCGGGCGTCATCTTCATGGTCATCAAGATGGCCATGCTCGGCGTGGTGAGCGAGCTCGCCGCTGCCATGCTGCCCGTCGTCGCCATGACCGCCGTCTTTAACGCCATTCTGGTCGGCGCCCTCTATCTGCCCATCCAGAAGGCCCTGAAGCTCAACTACCCCGCTCGGCTTTACGAGCCACCCCATCTTGGCGTTCATTCGTCGCTCGCGTACCCAAGTACGCTTCGCTCCTCTTTCACGCCAACCTGAGGCCCCTCGTAAAGCCGTCTCCGTGCTTCACCACCAAAGACTGTCCCAAACGGCTAGCTCTTGGGGACGTTCTTAAACGACTGGTCATTTAAGAGCGTCCCCAATGACTATGAAAGGTATCCATGGAAACGATCATCAACGTCGACGATGTCTCGTTCTCCTATGGCACGCAGACCGAGCAGGCGCTCAGCCACATCTCGCTCAGCGTGAACAAGGGAGATTTCATCGGCATCATCGGGCCCTCGGGCGCCGGCAAGTCCACGCTTGCCGCCTGCCTGTCAGGTGCCGTGCCCCACCACTACACCGGCGCGTTCTTTGGGTCCGTCATGGTCGACGGCCACGACACCTGCGAGGTCTCGCTGACCGACGTGTCACAGATCGTCGGCAGCGTGCTGCAGGATATCGACACGCAGATGGTCGCCTCGGTCGTCGAGGACGAGATGCTCTTTGGCCTCGAGAACTTTGGCGTTCCCCACGACCTGATCGAGCAGCGCGTGAGCGAAACGCTCGAGACCGTCGGCATCAACGACCTGCGCGACCGCGAGATCGCAACCCTCTCGGGCGGACAGAAGCAAAAGGTAGCCATCGCCGCCATCCTCGCCATGCGTCCGCGCGTCTTGGTTCTCGACGAGCCCACCGCGGCACTCGACCCCGCCAGCTCCACATTGGTCTTCGAGACGCTGCGTGAGGCAAACCGCGTACTTGGAATCACCATCGTCGTCGTTGAGCAAAAGGTCGCTCTGCTCTCGGAGTACTGCAACCGCGTGCTCGTGCTCAACCATGGCGAAATTGCGCTGCAGGGCGAGCCACACGAGGTCTTCGCGCATACCGACGAGCTCCGTGCCATCGGCGTCGACTGCCCTCGCGTCACGCGTATCTTCAATAGCCTCGAGGCCGATGGCCTGGTAAGCGGTACCCCCTGCTTGGATGTCGATGAGGCCGAGCGCCTGATTTCGGGCATCGTCGACCCCGCACGCGCGGCTATCGAAGCCCGGGCGCCCGC
>URNQ01000218.1 GCA_900549245.1 uncultured Collinsella sp. | reverse complement strand
TGGAAACGGATGTTCTATCGGGACACACATTTTGTCCTATAAGCCGTCCGTTATGGGTGTCGCCTTTTTTGTGGGTACATACATCCATGAGGTTCCAACCCGAGTTAGGGGAGTGATCGTTATGGACAAAACTGCGTTCTTTACCATGCCGAGCGGCCTGTACGTGGTGAGCTCCGCGGCAGACGGGCTGCGTGCCGGCTGCGTTATCAACACAGCGGTGCAGGTGACGTCCATGCCGCCGCGTATTTCGGTTGCCGTGAACAAGGACAACGTCACCTCGGGCGTCATCGCATCGGCCAAAGCGTTCGCGCTGACCGTGATCGATCAGACCGCCGACATGCTCTACATCGGCAACTTTGGGTTCCGCACCAGCAGCGATTATGACAAGTTTGCCAAATACGAGACCCGCGAGACGGCTCTGGGCATGCCCTATGTGCCCGAGCACGCGACGGCCCTGTTTAGCTGCCGTTTGATCGACACTGTGGATGTGGGCACGCATCTACTGTTTATTGGCGAGGTCGAGGATGCCGAGCGCCTGAGCGACGAGACGCCGCTCACCTACGATTACTACCATAAGGTCCTGAAGGGCAAGACGCCTCCGAAGGCGTCCTCGTATCAAGGCTAGAAATGTTTTAAAAATACTTGCATTATATTATTGAGAATATATACTAATAAGTAAGTACACCAGCAGTCACGTTCGAGAGGAGAACATCATGGCTGAGGAGAAGAAGACGTATAAGTTCGTGTGCATCGTTTGCGGTTACGAGGTTGAGGTCGACACGCCCGAGCTGCCCGAGGATTACGTGTGCCCGGTCTGCGGCGTCGGTCCCGATCAGTTTGAGCTCGTCGAGGAGTAGCTCGTCGGCACGCGGCTCACGGCAACACATAGCTCTGTCCAAGGGTCCCGGTCGGATATCCCGGCCGGGACCCTTTTCCTCCGCCCCCAAGGGATCACGGTTGCTGTTGGCCGATCCTGTCTGTTGTGAGATCGGCCGACCTTTTGTCTCAATCTGTAACATCTAACGGCGGAAATTGGGTCCACTTGTTACAGATTGAGACAAACGGAGCTGTCCCTCGGAATGATTTCGATCTGTAACATCTAGACATCAAAAGCGGGTCTAGATGTTACAGATCGAGACGTTTGCCTGGGTAGGTGCCCCGTCCCATTACATCCCTGTCAACAACACGACATCGAGAATCGTCACGATGGCACCAATCCCTACAAGCAGCGCGTTGAGCGGGCGCGAATTGGCGTATTTGCCCATGACGCGGCGTGAACTGGTGAGTCGTATGAGCACAAAGACCGTAATCGGCAGCTGAAGCGACAGCAGTGCCTGACTCCAGATGAGACCTTCAAAAGGATTTGGAACGACCAGGCACGCCGCCACTGCTCCGGCGAAACAGGCCGCCACCCCGACCGAGGAATGTCGGTCGTGGATGTCGTATTCCTCGTCGAACATGCCCGCAGTGATGGTTCCCGCCGCCATGCCCGCTGTCACGCTGCTCGATAATCCCGCGAACAGCAGCGCTACCGCAAAGATGGTCGAGCTCGCCGGGCCCAAGATGGGGGAGAGCGTGGCCGCTGCGACGGTGAGGTCGTCTACGACCATGCCGTGCGCAAAGAAGGTCGTTGCGGCCAGGATGACCATGGCCGAGTTGATTGCCCAGCCCACGCCCATCGAAAAGAGCGTGTCGAAGAGCTCGTAGCGCAGACGTTCTTCGATAACCTGCTCGCCTTGGCCTTCGAAGTGCATGGATTGGATGACCTCGGAGTGCAGAAAAAGGTTGTGTGGCATAACGACCGCACCCAGGACGCTCACGATAATCGCGGCAGAGCCAGTGGGCATACTAGGCGTGATCCAGCTTGCGGCGGCTTGCGGCCAGTCGACCTTGACTAGTGCAAGCTCGGCCAAAAACGAGAGTCCTACCACGCCTACGAAGGCGATGATCCAGCGTTCGGCATGCTTGTAGGAGTTCGTCATGAGCATCGCCATCGATACTGCCGCCACGATGACGCAGCCCGCGCGCACGGGCAGCCCAAAGAGCATTTGAAGGGCAATCGCGCCACCCAGGACTTCGGCCATGGCGGTGGCGACAGTCGCGAGATAGGCACTGGCGAGTACCGTGCGTCCAACGAAGCGGGGGAGGTAACGTGTCGTGGCCTCGGCAAGGCAGGCGCCCGTGGCGATACCCAGGTGCGCCGCGTTGTGCTGCAGCACAATGAGCATAATCGTGGACAGCGTGACGATCCACAGCAGCGCGTAGCCAAACTGCGAGCCCGCGGCCATATTGGAGGCCCAGTTGCCCGGGTCGATAAAGCCGACGGTCACGAGCAGCCCGGGGCCGATATGCCGCGCAATGTCTAGGCCTCCGTGACCACCGGTGCGTCGGGAGCCAAAGTGTTGTTTGAGATGGTTGAGCATGGTGCGCTCCTGTGTATGGGCGGCGTGACGTCGCATCTGGGCCGTGCGGCGCCACGCGTCGGTTTTGGGTTGGGGCTACTTGTGCGCTTTGCCCTGATTGGCCACGGCGTCGATCTTGGCGGCGATGGTCGCCGGGTCGCCGATGTAGCGCTTGTCGAGGACGTTGAAATCGGTGTCGAAGGTGTAGACGAGCGGCACGCCGGTGGGGATGTTGACCTTGAGGATCTCCTCGGGCGTGAGGTGCTCGAGCTTCATGACGAGTGAGCGCAGGGAGTTGCCGTGTGCGGCGATGAGTACGCGCTTGCCGGCGAGCATCTGGGGGCGAATCTCGTCTTCGAAATAAGGCCAGGCGCGGGCGATCGTGTCCTTGAGGCACTCGGTATAGGGCAGCTGATCGGGCGCGACATCACGGTATTGCTCCTGGGTGTGGGGATCGCGCGCGTCGTCCGGCTCGAGTGCCGGCGGGCAGACATCGAAGGAGCGGCGCCAGATGAGCACCTGCTCGTCGCCGTGCTCCGCTGCGGCATCGGCCTTGTTGAGACCCTGCAACGCTCCGTAGTGGCGCTCGTTGAGCTTCCAGGATTTGATGACGGGCAACCACTCGCGATCCATTTGGCCGAGCACGATGTCGAGGGTGTGAATTGCGCGCTTGAGACGCGAGGTGTAGCAGACGTCGAAGTCGAAGCCCGCTTCTTTGAGGGCTCGACCGCA
>URNQ01000217.1 GCA_900549245.1 uncultured Collinsella sp. | reverse complement strand
GGCTTGCCCAGGCACCGCATCTTGCCGCTCAAACCGTCGCTCGCGTACCAAAGTACGCGTCGCTCCTCTTTCGCGGCAACCTGCGGCACCTGGACAACCCTCGCCGACCTGTGGGATTTCGTTTGTTACTTGGGAGAAATGATGACTGAGGTAATAAATGCTACCGAGCTTAAATACGACGCCCGCGGGCTGATTCCTTGTGTGGTTCAGCAGCATGACACCGGTGAGGTGCTTATGGTTGCTTGGATGAACGAGGAATCGGTGGGGCTGACGCTCAAGACCGGGACCACGTGGTTTTGGAGTCGCAGCCGTCAGGAGCTCTGGAACAAGGGCGCGACGAGCGGCAACATGCAGGAGGTCAAGGAGCTCTGGGCCGACTGCGATAGCGATACGTTGCTGGTCAAGGTGGACTCACCGGGCCCGGCCTGCCATACCGGCAACCGTACTTGCTTCTTTAAGCGCGTGGAAGGGGGAGTGCGATGAAAGTCGTGACGCCGTTCGAGGTCGCCGAATGCAACACCGAGCTCCTCCGCGCGGGCGTGCCATGCCGCGTGCACCTGACTGATGCCTGCGGGGCGCAGTCGCTTTGGCTCGAGGCCGAGAAGGAAAGGCTCAATGAGGCCCATGCCGTCATCGTCGAGTTCTTTGAGAAAAAGGGCGCAAAGCCTCGGTTCGATGAGACCGGTACCTACTTTACGCTGCAGTAACGAGAGGAAATAACCATGGGAGTCAGAACAGCTAACGTGCAGCCGGGAAACATCGGTGAGACGCTGACGGGACTGGCCGAGGTGATTCACGGTCGTCGCGACGCATCGCCGCAGGAGAGCTATACCGCGCGTCTGCTGACCGACGTCGAGGACGAGCTTCTCAAGAAGCTTGCCGAGGAGGCGAGCGAGGTGATCATGGCCTGCAAGGATAACGACCACGATCACATCCGCTACGAGGCCGGCGACCTGATCTACCACCTGCTCGTGACGCTCGAGCGCTACGGCATCACCCTCGACGAACTGGCCGGCGAACTCAACGCCCGTCGCCGCTAGTTAAGCTTTTGGTGCAAGGGGGCAGGATACTTTGCACCAAATGATCCGTTTTCCTCCGTCCCCAACGGATCAAATAGAAGTTGCGGTGGAATAGTTCTTGTTTGATGGCCTTAGGGCTATAAACAGGAACTATTTCACCGCAACTTATGAAGGGGTGGCTAGACAAGGGGCGTGGGCTCCCATTCGCCGGTGGCGTGGGGGATGTCGAAGGTTCGGTAGCCGCAGTCGTAGGCGTGGGCCTGGGCCTCGCGGATATTCCAGCAGATGTCACAGGCGCGGTGCGCGTCCGAGCCAAAGGTGATCGGCACTTCGGCATGGACAAAGCAGCGCAAAAGACCTGTCGCGGGATAGTAGTCATCGAGGCCCTTGCGCGGTGCGGCGGTCGAGACCTCAACGCGGCGACCCATATCGTGTGCGCACTCGGCCATCTGCTCCCATAACGGCGCCGGGTCAAAGTCGGGCGCAAAGCCCTCCTTCGAAAAGCGCATGACCAGGTCGGGGTGAGCCATCACGTCAAAGTTGAGTGAGCTTTCGCAAGCACGGCACCAGTCGTCGACGTAGCGCTCCCACACGCCGCGCACGCCTAAGTTTTCCCAAACGTGCAGGTTGGCGTCGTCGTCGATCCAACCGCAAAGGGAATCGGGTGTATCGGGGCGCGCGACATCCTCTGTCCCTGCCGTGCCCGCGGCGCCTGCCACAATATCGCCCGGGTTGCCAATCCAATGCACGCTCCCCAGGCGCACCACGGCGCCCTGGGACCAGCGCTCTACCAAGGGCTCGCAGCCCTCGTACCAATCGCATTCAAAACCGTAGATAAAGGTGAGCTCCGGCGCAATCTGCGCGGCGAGTTTGCGGGCGTCCTCAAAGGCCAGACGATGTGCCGGCAGGTCGCCCTCGACGACCTGCACCTCGCAGTTGGCATCCATGCTGGCAGGCAGGGTAAGGTGGTCGGTCGAGACCATGACGCGGCAGCCGGCGGTGGCAGCAGCGCGGACGTTGTCCTCAAACGAGGCGTGCCCGTCCGAGAACGAGGTATGAGTATGGCAATCGACCAGCGGGCAGGCGGGCATGGCGACTCCTTTGCATTTGGTGAATCCGCTCCATTGTAATGGTGCAGCTCTCAACACGCCGCGCACGCCGGGTGCCGAAATCGAGTGGAAAGGCGGGGCGGCGCGTGCCGGCGCCGGCGACTACTTGCTTCGTGCCGCCGCGCGTTTGGCCTGCACTGTTACCATCGCGTGTCTCACGGCGGTGATGGGGCGATAGCGGATCATACGCGGTCCCGACCAACGCATAACCTCGCGGATCTTCTCGCGCATGGCAGGCCGGTAACAATGCGAAGGACATGCCGAGCAAAATGTCTTGGTGCCCATGTGCGGGCAGTGCTCAATGCGCGCGATGGCGTATTTCTGCAGCTCGGCGCATTCGGGGCAGAGCGTAATGGTTCGAAGGCCGAGTTTCACGCGCACGGACTCATCGCCGCCAGCCTGTTCGACCACATGCCCGCCGCCATGATGCCCACGACACCACAGCGCAATCATCTGCGACACCATTTGGGCCTCACGCTCACGTTTGCGTGCTAGCTCCGGTGTGTCGACTGGGCGCGCCATTAGCTCAGCCTCCCGTGCTCGACCGAAAGCGAGAAATCGGCAAACGCGCAGGTGCTGGCACGGTGGCTCACGAGCACAATGGTCTTGCCGCGGCGCTTGAGCTCGTCGATTGCCTGCATCACGGACGCCTCGTTGAGAGCATCGAGCGCGCTGGTGGGTTCGTCGAGCAAGATGAAGGGTGCGTCGTTGAGGAAGATGCGCGCAAGGCCGATGCGCTGGCGCTCGCCGCCCGAAAGCGAGTCGCCCAGCTCGGCAACGGGCGTGTCGAGTCCCTGCGGCAGACGGTCGATGAGCGTGGTGAGTGAGGCGGAGCGGCAAGCGTCGAGCAGCTCGGCATCGGTGGCGTCGGCGTGCGCGACCAGCAGGTTCTCGCGTACGGTGCCGCAGAACAGATGCGTGTCCTGGGTCATATAGGCCTCGTGGCTGCGCAGGCTCGCCGTGTTGATGTGGCGGGCATCGACGCCGCTCACCGTGATGGTGCCGACT
>URNQ01000216.1 GCA_900549245.1 uncultured Collinsella sp. | reverse complement strand
CGCCGTCTCCTGCTCGCGGAAGGCCGCCTCGCCGCGCTCGACGATAAAGTCGGCACAGGGCATGCCCAGACGCTCCTCAAGGGCGCGGTCCAGGTCGATGTGCTCTCGCCCCGTGCGCAGGGCAATCTGCTCGCCCACGCGGGTCTTGCCCGAACCCGGCATGCCGATCAGGGCAATGTTTTGCTCGCGGCGGGACAGACGCTCCGTTACGTCCAAGATGCGCTTGCGCGGGGTGACCTGGCCGGTATAGCGCTCAACGGCCTGTGCCGCCTGTGCCACAAGCATGAGCAGACCACCGATGCAGGGGATGCCGCGGCGCTCGGCCTCGAGCATGAGTCCCGTGCGGGCGGGGTTGTAGACAATGTCGATAACGCCTTCGAGCGCATCGAGCCCTTCGAGTGTGCAAGGCGCGTCGGGGCAGTGGGGGAACATGCCGGCAGGCGTGCAGTTGACGAGCAGGGCGGCGTCGGACTGCTGCGCGATGTTGCCGTAGTTGACCTCGCTCGTGCGACCTACGGGTACGACGATGGCGCCCAGGTCTCCCAGCACCATACTTGCCGTGGTGCCGGCGCCACCAGTGGCTCCGAGCACGAGAGCCTTCTTGCCGGCGACCTCAACGCCCAGCTCCTCGACCAAGCACTGAAAACCGAAGTAGTCGGTGTTGTCGCCGCGTAGGCGTCCGTCGGCCAGGCGCGTGATGGTGTTGACGTTTCCCATGCGCTCGGCGAGTGGGCTCAGCTCGTCCAGGTAGTCCATGACGGCGCGCTTGTAGGGGATGGTCACGTTGGTGCCCTCCCATTCGTCGCCTGTCATAAAGGCCTCAAGATCCTCGGGCTCGCGCTCAAAACGCGCGTACTCCAGGCCTGCGAGCTCTTTGTAGATGGTCGGGGTGTAGCTGTGGCCCAGCACGCGGCCCAGCACGCCGTAGGGACGGGTTGCGGCGGTATCGGTCATCTAGAGCACCTCCGTGTAGCTGCCAAAGTAGGTGAAACTCTCGCATACGTCGTCGATCGAGTCGAGCAGGTCGTCGAGGGCCTTGCTGCCAAAGGGGCAGTCCAAGTCAAAGTAGAACATAAACTCAAAGTCGTGGCCGGGGATGGGGCGGCTCTCAAGTTTGATGAGGTTGATGTTGAGCGCGTAGAATCGCTCGAGCACGCGGTAGAGGGCGCCCGGCTCGTTGGCCGTGGTGATCATGAGCGAGGTGCGGTTGGCGCCGGGGGATACGCGCGGCTCCCGGGCGGGGGGGGCGCCGACGTGTTGTCCGAGTCCTGGATGTTGGGCTCCAGCACCTCCAAGCCGTAGAGTGCCGCACAGCTGCGCGAGGCGATAGCGGCGACGTCGGTGCGTTCGGAGTTGGCGACCATCTCGGCCGACATGGCCGTGTTGGGATACTTGGTGGCATGCAGGCCGTGGCCCTCGATAAAGCCGGCGCACTGGGCAATGGCTTGGCCGTGGCTGTAGACCTCGCGCACGTCGGCGAGCTTGGTGCCGGGTTTGACGAGCAGGTTGTGATCGATCTTGAGGCGCAGCGAGCGCACGATATGGAAGTCGAACTGTGCGAGCAAATCGTAGACGGCATTGACCGAGCCGGCGGTGGAGTTTTCGATGGGCAACACGCCAAACTCGCAGAAGCCGTCGCGCACGGCGCGCATGACGCCCTCGAAGGTATCAAAGAAGGCAATATCGGGCACGTCGAAGAGCTTGCATGCGGCGATCTGGCTGTAGGCGCCCTCAACGCCCTGGCAGGCGACGGTAGCCGTCTGGGGGAAGGGCGTGTCAAAGGCTGCGGCCGTGGCATGGGCCTTTTGCGACACCGTGGTGCCCTTGAGCTCGTTGATGTAGCGCTGCTGCTCGGCCTTGCTCATGCTCATGAGGAGGCGGAACAGTGTGATGGTCTGGGCCTCGTAGCGCTCGGGTGCGCGGCTGGCGAGATTGTTGAGCTTGGAGCGTTCGCGGGCGGGGTCAAAGACGGCCTTGCCCATCTCGATCTTGGATTTGGCGACTTCGGTGGCAATGTCCATACGCTCGACAAAGCTGTTGAGCAGGGTGGTGTCGATGCCATCGATGGCCTGGCGAATATCGGCAAGGTCCATGGAGGCCCCTTTCACGTGTTGGTGATTTTTCTGGGACGGGCGTGGGGGCCGGAGTTGGCCCCCCGGAGATTTTTAGAGCTGGGCGGCGTCCTCGAGTAGGGCGTCCCAGATGGCGAGGGCGGCGGCTGCTTCGGCTACGGGGACGGCGCGCGGGACGATGCAGGGATCGTGGCGGCCGTGGACCGAGAGCTCGGCATTTTCCATGGCGTCCATATCCACGGTCTGTTGCTCGCGACCGATGGAGGGCGTCGGCTTTACGGCCATCCGCCACATGACGGGTGCGCCCGTGGAAATGCCGCCCAGGATGCCGCCGGCGTTATTGGACTCGACCGCAATCTCGCCGGTCTCGGCATCAACGCGATACGGATCGTTGTTCTCGCTGCCGCGCATGGCGGCCACGGCAAAGCCCATGCCAAACTCCACACCCTTTACGGCGGGAATGCCAAACGCGATCTGTGCTATGCGGTTCTCGATACCGTCGAACATGGGGTCGCCGATGCCCGCGGGCGTCATGTGGATGCCGCCCTCCGCGACGCCGCCGATACTGTCGAGCTCGTCGCGCGCGGCTAGGATCTCCTCGCGCATGCGGTCGGCTGCGGCGGCGTCAATGCAGGGCAGATCGTTCGTGAGGATCGCCTTGCGGTCGGCCTCGCGATAGACCATGTCGTCCATGGGCAGGTCGGAGATGCCGCCGATCTGCGCGACGTGCGCCATGACCTTGATACCGCGGGCCTCGAGCGCCTGCAGCGCGATACCGCCGGCGATGCACAAGGGGGCCGTAAGACGTCCGGAGAAATGCCCGCCGCCGGCGACGTCGTGCATGTTGTGGTACTTCACGCGCGCAGGAAAGTCTGCGTGCCCGGGGCGGGGCTTGCGGCGCAGCTCGGAATAGTCCTTGGAGCGCGTGTTGGTGTTCTCGATAATTGCTGCGATGGGTGCGCCAGTGGTGTGCCCATCGACCACACCGGCGATGATATGCGCGGCGTCGGCCTCGCGGCGCTTGGTTGCGGTCTCGTCGCGACCGGGGGCGCGACGGTTCAAAAAGGTCTGCAGCGCATCTTGGTCAACGG
>URNQ01000215.1 GCA_900549245.1 uncultured Collinsella sp. | reverse complement strand
GTTATCGTCGTCGGGAAATTGCGCGCTGGCGTCGGATGGCATTGTCTGCAGTGGTGATGATCGTTACGAACTGCATCTGCCTCTCCTTTCACCTATCGCCGGGCGCAATTCTAATATCGTAAACGGTACCTTTTCCTCGGTAAGCGGTTGTTTTTCCGTCTCCGTTTTCGATGGTCGCTATATTACGCTAAAGTGCCCGCAGCACAAGCGACAAATTCAAATTTCTGAAAAGTTTTTTCATTACTTTGTGAAGCGTGGTGCAAATACGCACCATTCCTGCGAAAATACGCTCGACTACTAGTTGATGGTTATAACGTCTGAAACAATCTCGAAACGAAAGGCGCATTTTTATGCAAACTTACGAATCGGACGCCAACATCGGCAACATTAAGATTCTCGCCGTCGATATGGACAAGACGCTGCTGACCGACGAGCGTGTGCTGCCCCAGGGTCTTGATGAGCGCCTGGACAAGCTCGCCGACGCCGGCATCGTATTCTGCCCCGCCAGCGGACGTCCCGCCCCCAAGCTCGAGGAGATGTTCGAGGGCATCAAGAACCGCCTCGCCTTTTGTCCCGACAACGGAGCTTGCGTGATCTATCGCGGCGGCTATATCTATAAGAGCAATATTGACGTGGAGCTGTATCAGCAGGTCTTGAACCGTGCCTCGGAGGATCCTCGCGCTGTCCCCGTCCTGTGCTGCTTCGACGAGTTCTACGTGCTTGCCCGCGACCATCAATACCTCGACGAGATCAGCGTCTACTACAACACAATCAACTACGTCGACAGCTTTGAGGGCATTGATTTCGAGTCCAACAAGATTTCGGTCTTCTTCCCCGGCTACGACGCCGAGCCCGCTTTCCGCGAGACCTATAGCCCCGAGTTCTCGGACAAGCTCTACGTCACCAACGCCGGGCGCGAGTGGATCGACTTTATGAACCTGGGCGTCGACAAGGGCGCCGGCATCGCTCACCTGTGCGAGCACCTGGGCATCGATATTGCCGACGCCGCCGCCGTGGGCGACACCTACAACGACATCCCCATGCTCGAGCGCGTCGGTCACAGCTTTATCGTGGACAACGCCGAGGAGCACATGAACGCGCATGCCAAGTGGCGCATTCCGAGCAACAACGACGGGGGCGTACTGACGCTCATCGACGCCATCCTGGCGGCTCGTTAACGTTGCTCGTCGGACCTGGACGGGCGAGGCGGGTAAGTTTTTCGTTCGGTCAGGTCCTGGGCTCGCTCGGAAAGCACATTAAGTGCTTTCCGGCTCGTGCGGAATCTACGAAAAACTTACCCGCCTCGCCCGGCCAGGTCCTGCGGTGACTTGATTGCCGCCTGGAAGGCGTCTTGGCACCTAGATACTTTGGCTGATTTTTTGGAATGAAGGGGACTCCTTGTTGGCAAGGAGCCCCCTTCTGCTTTTGGTTACTTTGGGGTTGTTGGTACGCCTTTATTTAGCGTCGGCCCAGGTTATGCCGGTGCTGGCTTCGGCGATTAGGGGTACGCGTAGGTCTA
The DNA here is from genome assembly GCA_900549245.1 of uncultured Collinsella sp. GTDB lineage: Bacteria > Actinomycetota > Coriobacteriia > Coriobacteriales > Coriobacteriaceae > Collinsella. The sequence continues at coordinate 1,747 of URNQ01000215.1, read as the reverse complement.
CTACGTGTTCCATGACGTCGCGGACCATGGTGGTTAGGCGCTCGACTTCGTCGATGGGGCATTCAAAGTCCAATTCGTCGTGCACCTGTAAGATCATGTGGGCAGCAAAGCCCTCTTCTTCCAGACGGCGGCTTACGCGGGCCATGGCGATCTTGATGATGTCGGCGGCGGTTCCCTGCATGGGGTGGTTCATGGCCGTGCGCTCGCCAAAGCCGCGGAGCTGTGGGTTTTTAGCCTTGAGCTCGGGAATATGGCGTCTGCGGCCATACATGGTCTCGGCGTAGCCCGTCTGCTTGGCGCGCGCCACCACGTTGTCGAGGAACGTGCGCACGCCCGGGTAGGCCTCGTAGTAGCGATCGATCATGTCGCGCGCCTCGGCCATCGAGATATGCAGCGACTGCGACAGGCCATAGGCCTGCTGGCCATACACGATGCCAAAGTTCACGGCCTTGGCGCGACTGCGCAGGTCGGGCGTTACCTCGGACACCGGCACACCAAACACGCGCGCCGCCGTCTCGGCATGGAAGTCCTCGCCCTCGTTAAAGGCGCGCACCAAGTGCTCGTCACCCGAGAGATGCGCCAACAGACGCAGCTCGATCTGCGAGTAGTCCACCGCCAAAAAGACGCTTCCCTCGCCTGCCGAAAACGCCGTCTTGACGGTACGACCCAGCTCCGAGCGCGTCGGGATGTTCTGCAGGTTCGGGTCGCTCGAGGACAGACGCCCCGTTGCCGTGATGGTCTGGTTGTACGTAGTGTGTACGCGACCGTCACCACGGCGCAGCGGGCCCAGCGTGTCCAGATAGGTAGACTTGATCTTGGACTTCTCACGCCAGTCCAAGATCAGACGCACGATTTCGTGGTCACGGGCAAGGTCGCTCAGTACCTTGGCGTTGGTCGAATAGTAGCCGCGCTTAGTCTTCTTGAGGCCCTTGGTCGGAAGCCCCATCACATCAAAGAGCACATGCGACAGCTGCATGGGACTGCCAATATTAAAGGTCTCGTCACCCGCCAGGTCGCGAATGCTGCGCTCGACCTCGGTGATCTGGGTCGCCAGGCCCTCGGACAGACTGTGCAGACGGTCGGGATCCACGAGCATGCCCGCGCGCTCCATCTTGGCAAGCACCGGCACGAGCGGCATCTCGATGCCATCGAACACGTTGGCGGCGTTCTCGCGGGCCATGCGGTCGCGCAGCGGTGCGACCAGCGCCAGCGTCAAGGCCGCCGTGCGAGCGGCGGGCGCCGGAGCGTCCTCACCGGCACCCTCTGCACCGCGCGCCGCAGGCAGCGCCATCTGAAGATACGTATCGGCAAGATATGCCTCATCGAACTCGGAGCGATCGGAATCCAGCAGATAGGCAGCGACCACGGTATCGAAGATACGCGTGGAATCGGCAGCGAGCGGATCCATGAGCTCGGGCTCAGAAGAATCGATGGGCGAAAGCTCGTGCAACAGCGCCTTCATATCCGGGCTCGCCACGCGACCCTCCATAAACAGACGCGCGAGCACGCCGGCAATCACGCCGTGGGCGAAGTTGAAGCCCTCAACCTCAGCCACCGCACAGCCGTCGCCCTCCTCGAGCGCGAACAGGCCCTTGGACGTCGCCAACCACAGCGTTCGCGTCAGGCCAAAAAGTGCGCCCTCCTCCTTGTCATCGTCCACCACGGCGGCGACCCACTCGCCCGCCTCGATCGCACGCGAAACCTCGGACGCCACGGCAGCCAACGCCCCCGCCTCCCCATCGACGAC
>URNQ01000214.1 GCA_900549245.1 uncultured Collinsella sp. | reverse complement strand
GAGCGCCTGCCCCACCGTGATGGCAAAGGTCTCGAGCGCTCGCACGTCCAGGTCGCGCGCGGCGGCCAACAACTCGTCCTCACGCGTGCCCACGCCCACCTGCCACGCCATGCAGGCGCGCTCAAGGCGAAGAGCGAGCACTGACCGGCGGTTGGCGCAGAAAATCTCAAGCGCCGCATCAAACGAAAGACCGGCCGAAAGACCCAAGCGCACAACATCGATCATCTCGGACACTTCGCCGAGCGACACTCGCGCCGGGCCGCCCGCTCCAACCGCGCCCTTCACTCGCGCGGTCAGAGCATCGACCACCGAGCGACCCGCGGCAGCGACCAGCACCGCCTCGCGCTTGCAGGCCCCTGCGATCTTGCGTGCATCCGCCCGATCCAAACCCGTCGCGACAAATACACTCAGGGCGCACAGGCAAGCCGCAGCTGCAACCGGGGCGCTCATAGCTCCACCCGCATAATGCGCCGGATAACCACCAGGGCAACGGCGTTGAGGGCAAGACCCAGCACCACAGCGCCCGCGCCGGCAGGCGTCGCAAGACCGCGACGAAAATCTGCCGAAAGCAGCGCCAACACCGCGCACATGCCCGCCGGCATCGCCGCGACCATATGCGCAGACATGCGAGCCTGCGACGTCTTAACATCCAGGCGGCGCTTGAGCTCAATGCGCTCCCCCACCATGCTCGACGCCTCGGACAGTAAGTCGGCAAGCGGAGCGCCGGTGCGCTGAGACACCTTAAGCGCCAAGGTCGCAAGCGAAAGACCGGGGGCGTCGATACGCACGAGCAAGTCATCGAGCGCGTCGGTCGCCGAGATGCCGCAATCGATCGCCGCCGCCACCCGCAAAAACTCGGTATGCACTGGCTCTTGCGCATGAGCGCCCACAAAGCGCATGCCCTGGGCCAGCGAATGTCCCGAGGCAAGCGACATGGAAAGTGCGGTAAACGCCTCGGGCATTGCCTCTTCTGCATCGTGTTGCTCGCGCCGGCTCTCAAAGCCATCCCGAGCGGCACCAACGGCAAACGGAGCAACAAGTCCCAAGGCAAATCCGAGGGGCGATAACGACACCATCGTTAGTAAAACGCAGCAGACACCGCTCGATAGCAGCAGAAACGCCAAACGTCCCGAAGCATCTTCGATCACGAGGCCAAGGCGATGCGCCGGAGCCAGCGATGCCCACGAACGGGCGATCTTTTTCAGCAGATCGTTTTCCACCAGCTCACGCGGCAGCTTCTCTGCCACCGTCTCGAGCGCCTGACGTGCCAGCTCCGCCGGCGGTACCTGCGGCACACGAGGTTCCGCCCCGCACGCCGTCGCGACAGAAAGCCCTGCCAAGCCCCCTACGACGAGGGGCACAGTGATCTCCATTCGTCCACCTCCTCTTGTGTGAGCGTCCCCGACCGCAGGCCTTCTGCGATAAACGGCGGCTCGCGGTCAAGCGTCCAGGTGCGCTCGGCGGCATCGAACGTCACATAGCGCTCGAGCTCTACGCCACCCGATGCGGCGCGTCGCACCCCCGAATACGAGGAGACGAAGCGCCTGCCATCGGCGTGGCGCTCGGACATCACGATACCGTCGAGTGCCATGGCAATCTGCTCCTCGATGAGCTCGCTCGGCAGATCGATGCCATAACGTGCAAGCAACGTCAGACGCACCACGGTCTCCTGTTCTGAACCCGCATGAAGCGTGGTGAGCGACCCGTCGTGGCCCGTGTTCATGGCCTGCAACATGTCGCAGCACTCGGCACCGCGCACCTCGCCCACCACGATGCGGTCGGGGCGCATGCGCAGGGCATTAGTCACCAGGTCGCGGATCGTCACCGCGCCCTCGCCCTCAATTGAAGCCTCGCGCGCCTCTAGGCGCACCACGTGCGGATGATGCGCAAACTTGAGCTCGGCAGAGTCCTCGATCGTCACGATGCGCTCGCCGGTGGAAATCTCACATGACAACGCGTTGAGCAGGGTGGTCTTACCAGATCCCGTGCCTCCCGCAACCGCCAGGTCCTGTCGCAGCGACACCGCACACGACAGCAGCTGCGCATACCAAAGCGGCAGCGATCCCAACCCCACGAGCTCGTCCAGCGAGCAGATACGGTCCGAGAACTTTCGGATGGTGAGAATCGGTCCGTCAATCGCCACAGGCGGAATCACCGCGTTGACGCGATAGCCCGTTTTGAGGCGGGCGTTGACGATGGGGCTGCGCTCGTCGATACGGCGGCCAAGTGGCGAGATAATGCGGTCGATAAGCACACGGATCTGCTCATCATCCTCAAACGCATGCTCGATGGGGTACAAGACGCCGCCGCGTTCAAAGAACGCCGAGCGGCAGCCGTTGATCATGATCTCGGTAACGGTGTCGTCCTCGATGAGCGGCTGCAACGGCCCCAAGCCCACCACGTCATCCAAAATCTCGTCGATGATGGTCTCGCGCTCGGGCGTCGCGAGATCGGTCGGCTCCTCAACATTGAGCGCCGCCTCCACCGCAGGACGCAATTCCGAGCGGGCAAGTGCCGGGTCAATATAGGCGCTGATACGCGCCACTTCGTCGTAACCCATGCGGTCCATCACGGCGCGCTTGGCGCGTCGTTTCACGGCGCGGCGACGCCCCGCATCTACAGGCGCTGCCGCCGCCGCAGCGCCGGCAGCCTTAATCCTCGTTTGCAGGCTCATCGCTGATCACCCTCGCGCGACCAGGGAAGGCGGATACGCGGGCGTTCGGTGCGCGTTGCACGGTCGGCGACCATATCGCTCCAAGGGCCGACGGCGCACCCCAGTTCCACGAGCATCTCGCGCGTGGCCTCGCGCACGCTAGTCGCAAAAGCGCTGGTCTGCCCCACTGCCTCGTCAGCGCGCCCAAACGCCATGAGCGCGGCGAGATCCTGCCCGCCATCGGCGATACGAATCTTGGAGCTTAACGCACAGGCAATCTCAAAGCGCATGGCGACGTCCTCGTCTGCCCCGCGCGCACCGAACCGGTTGAACACGGCGCTCATGCGCGTGCGCGGCACACCTACTCGCCCTGCCAGTTCGATGCCGCGGACGACACCGCCGCATCGCCAACGACCAGGCAACGGTCGCTCGCCGCCACCGCAGCCGCCACGGCGTCGCCCCAAAAGACCGAGGTATCGATAAAGACCACGTCGGATTCGCGACGCAGAACATCAAGCAGTAGCTCCACCGGACGTGCCATGAGCTCGGCTTGCTCGGGCGCCGCGACGGGACCCCAGAGCGTAACGCCCGGTGCCACGCGCATCGATGTGGC
>URNQ01000213.1 GCA_900549245.1 uncultured Collinsella sp. | reverse complement strand
TTAAGAACCTCAAGTTTCTCGGCACGAACGATCGCCGTAATCTTCTTCATAATGAATTCCTCTCTTCAATAATAGAAATGAATTGTCCTTCACATGGCACGGGTTTTCCAGGTGCCGCAAACCAACCTCAGAGATCAATAAGTTCAACTGACTGGTCTTAGCAGGTTTCCCAAGTGCCGCAGATTGCCGTGAAAGAGGAGCGAAGCGTACTTAAGTACGTGAGCGACGATTGAACGGCAAGGTGCGGTGCTTGGGGAAGCTGCTAATCGAGTCCGGAGAAAGAAGGATAGGCGCTCTCGCCGTGTTGACTCGCATCCAGGCCCAGTGCCTCGTCGGCCTCGTCCACACGCAGGCTGCCGTGGAACAGCACCTTGACCACCGCGGCGATTACCAAGTCGAGCACCAGCACGATAACGACCGTCACCACAATACCCAGAATCTGCGAGACGAGCAGTGACACGTCGCCCGTGTAGAACAGGCCGCCCTTACCGGTCCACGAAAGCTCCGGCACGCAGAACAGGCCCGTAAGCACACCGCCCAAGATGCCGCCGACACCGTGACAACCAAACGCATCGAGCGCATCGTCGTAGCCAAACTTGGTCTTAAGATGGCTGATGGCCAGGTAGCAGACGGGAGACACGATCAAGCCCATGACCAGCGCCGCCCACGGCTCGACAAAGCCCGCACCCGGCGTAACCACCACAAGGCCCGCAACCAAACCGGTGCTAGCACCCACCAGCGTGGGACGACCGGTGTGCACGCGCTCGACGACAAGCCACGAGACCATGCCCGCCGCGCTGGCCGTCACGGTGTTGAGGATGGCGAGCGCCGCCACGGCGTCGGCCTTAAACTCGCTGCCGCCGTTAAAGCCAAACCAACCAAACCAAAGTAGACCGGCGCCCAGCGCCACAAACGGCACGTTATGCGGACGGTAGCTCACCATGCCAAAGCCGCGACGACGGCCGAGCATTAAGCAGAGAATCAGGCCCGTGAGACCGGACGAAATGTGTACCACGTCGCCGCCGGCAAAGTCGAGCGCGCCGATGATGTCGCCGATAAAGGAGCCCTCGCCGCCCCAGACCATGTGGGCGAGCGGTGCATAGACCACGAGCAGCCAAATGCCCAGGAAGGCCGTCATAGCACCAAACTTAACGCGGCCGGCCAGGCTGCCCGTGACGATAGCAGCAGTGATCATGGCAAATGCCATCTGAAAGGCGATGTTGATGATCTGAGGATAGACGGCACCGTCCGCAGCATTGCCCTCAGCCGTCTGCAGCACCTGATTGAGCACCGGCAAGCACAGCAGCTGGTCAAAGCCGCCAATAAACGGGCTGGAACCATCGCCACCGTAGGCCAACGACCAGCCGGCAACAATCCACAGCACGCCCACCAAGCCAATGACTCCAAAGCACATAAGCATGGTGTTGATGACATTTTTGCGCCTGGACAGGCCGCCATAGAAAAACGCCAGACCCGGTGTCATTAAAAACACGAGCATGGTGCAGATGAGCATAAACGTTGTCGATCCCGTATCGTACATTCGCTCCCCCTTGGTCGCATGAACGTTGTCGGCGCTCATGATGCGGCCGAGGGCCAACTGGTGTAGACCAGATACGGCGTTGTTAAACGCTGCGTTGTCGAATGGAAACGGTGCCGCAATCTTGGAAACGGCACGGCAACGGGCGCGAAACGAACGGGAAACGTGCGAACGAGAAGGGCGCGCTTGGCTCCGCTCTGGCTAGCGCCGGAACAGCTCGCGGGCTCGGTCGCGGAGGTCGGTAGCTCGGATGACGCCCTCGTAACGATTGATGCGCAGACGCGGGAAGGCGTTAAAGAAGCGCAGGTCGCGACGACTGAGCGACACACTCGGCACCGGACGGCTCATGCGCTTGCCGGCAAGGCGACGACTGAGCGACGGACGCGGCATGCTCGGCGCGGCATCGGCAACGCGGCGGGCAGCAAGCGCCAGGCCGCGAGCGCCATCCGAGATAAACGTCGGCATCGAAGCCTTCTCGCGCAGGGCATCGAGCGCCGCGTCGCCCAGCTCGGCCAGCCAAGCGTTAACGGCGCGACCGCGGATATGCGTCTGCGCCACCGAGTCGATCGCCGAATCGGGAATACGTTCGAGCATAGAGTCGGAGGCGTCGGCAAGCGACTCATTGATGCGGTCGGCAAGGTCGGCGCGCACACGCTCAAGCTGATCGGACAGGCGGCGCCAGCTGGCCAACGAGCACACCGCATCGACCATCATCGCAACCGCAACGATAAAGGCGGACAGCCGCACAATCAGCACCGGCAGATGGCCAAGCAGCCCCAGCAATGCCGGCTCCACTAAACGGCAAATACACAACGCACCCAAGCCAAATGCGCAGGCCCAGTACAGGCAGATGCGTCCGTGCAGGTTAAACGGCAGATGCGAGTAATCCCAAAACCGGGCACCCGTCGTTTTTTCCAACAGCACGCCCACGCTATATTCGATCACGCTGCATACGAGCGCGGCAGCGACAAACTGGCTCGAGGCGTCTGGGATTCCACGCAGCAGCAACCAGCACGCGATGCCGCCCGCACCGTAGATGGGACAACACGGCCCTAGCAAAAAGCCGCTGTTGGCAAAGCGTCCGTGGTTGAGCATGGCGCAGACTGTCGACTCCCATACCCAGCCGCAAAAACCGTAGAAGGCAAACGAGAGCACCAGTGCCGAGAGTGGGCAGGCGGCAAGCGTCGCGCCGCCAAACGCCATATCGATCGCGGTCCCCACCGTCTACCCTCTCCTCTTTTCGTTCGATTCTTTGCTCGAGCCGTCACTCGAGCCCTCGTTCAAATCGTTCGCACCGCCTTTGCGCGGCAGACGGCCGGCAATCGTCTCGCGCAGTGCGCACCATTTATCCGCCAGGCACACAATCCATGCCTCACGACACGTCGGTGGCACCGGCACCAGCGGAAACATATGGCGCGCGATGATATTCCGCTCGCGCGACGTCAGCTCAAAATCTTCCTCCGCACGCGCCAGGGCAAAAAACGGATGCCGAAAGCCATGCAGTCGATGGCTTGGGTCGGGATCGTGCCAGTCATAGAGAAAGTAATCGTGCAGCAGGGCCCCGCGCAGCAGCGACAAGCGGTCGACGGAGATACCGACGCGGCCCAGGCGCTCGGCAAAGGACAGACTTGCCCGCGCCACCGAGGTCACATGCGTATACACCGTCACATCGCCATGCTGGATAAACTCGCGCGTCAGGTCCAGACGGCCCGCCTGTGCCAGTTGACGGGCAGCATGGTCTACTTCGCGCGCGATTTTCTCGGCACGAACGGCATCGGACATGCTGCCTCCTTCCAGCGGCTCAC
>URNQ01000212.1 GCA_900549245.1 uncultured Collinsella sp. | reverse complement strand
CATCGGCTACTTTAACGAGCAGGGCGTGACTCTCAACGTGATCAGTGGCGACGACCCGCGTACGGTGTCGTCGATCGCGCGCGTGGTGGGCGTGCCGGGGGCGGACGCTTATGTGGACGCCACGACGCTCGATACGCCGGCCAAGCTCGATGCCGCAGTGGACCGCTACCATGTCTTTGGTCGTGTGACCCCGCAGCAGAAGCGCGAGCTCGTGCAGGCGCTCAAGCGCCGCGAGCACACCGTGGCCATGACAGGCGACGGCGTCAACGACGTGCTGGCGCTCAAGGAGGCCGACTGCTCCGTGACCATGGCGGCCGGCTCCGATGCCGCGCGTAACGTGGCCGAGATCGTGCTCGTCGACAACGACTTTGCCTCGATGCCCGCCGTGGTGGCCGAGGGCCGTCGCTCCATCAACAACCTGCAGCGTTCGGCTTCGCTGTTCCTGACTAAGACGCTGTTCTCGATGGGCCTGGCGGCGCTGTGCATCGCACTGCCGCCGTACCCTTTCGAGCCGATTCAGATGACGCTCATCAACTTCTTCTGCATTGGCGCGCCGGGCTTTGTGTTGGGCCTGGAGCCCAACAATGCTCGCGTGAAGGGGTCGTTCCTGACGAACGTGCTCAAGCGGGCACTGCCGGCGTCGCTTGCGGTCATTTTGGCCGCGGCGCTCGATATCTTTGTGGCGCTCGTGTTCGGCTTTAACCAGCTCACGCTGTCTACGATGTGCCTACTTACGTCGTGCGCGGCGAGTGTCAGCCTGATCTGGCGTATCTCGCAGCCCCTCACGCCCCTACGTGTGGCGCTCTTTGTGTTTGTAGTTGCCGGCATCCTGACGGGCGTTATCGGATTCCCGAAGCTGCTGTCTATTGCCAACCTGTCGATGGGCCAGATGGTTATCTTGGCTGTCATCGTGGTCATCACCTGCTCGGTGTTCTTTAAGCTCGCCACGATGATGGATTCGCTCAAGCCGCGTCGTCGTCATGCCGCAACTGGTTTTGGCCGCGGTGTGCGCGTCCGCTTGGGTCGCGGTGGCGGCAAGGTGAGCTCGACGGGTTCGACGGCCGAGCGTTTTGCCAAGCGCGTCGCCGCCGACATGGCGCAGCGCCGCGAAGCTCGCACCGTTCGTGAGGCCGAGGCCCGCGCACTCGAGGGCGTGGCCCAGGCCCAGCCCAAGAAAAAGAAGAGTACCGGAGTCAAGCGCTCCCGCGTAACCAAGTCCGCCCAAGGCATCAAAGTCTCGATGCCGAGCAAAAAGAAGAAGTAACTACGCGCCCTGGCGATGTTGAATTGGTGCCTTGCTCCTGTGGGGCCTTGGCGATGTTATGCTCTAACCTCGATTGTTTGAATTGCTTCGAAAAGAGGATGCCGTGATCTGTCCGCATTGCCTTAAGACCATCGAGGACGGCGCCTCGTTCTGCCCCTACTGCAACGCCTATGTGGGTCCGGGCGATGGTCCCGAGCACACCGAGTTCGTGTTCTGTGAGGGCTGCGGTGCCCGTCTTTCTCCGCATGATCGTACGTGCCCCAAATGCGGACGCCCCGCTCCGGGTATCCTCTCCGAGGACGCGGCCGCATCCGACCTGGCAGCGGGCCGCACGGCGGGCTTTCCGCGCCTAACGCAAGAGCAGATCGATACCGAGGTGCCGCATGCGCCGGCCTCTGCCGCTGCGGTGCTTTCGGACGCCGCCGACCCCAATGAGACCTGCGTGCTGCCGGCTTTCGATAAGGATTTCGGTATCCCCAAGGTCGATATTCCCATGCCCGTTTCCCTGCATGACGATGCTCAAAAACCCAAGCGCAAGGTGCACCCCGACGAGGACGCCTATCACAAGCACAAGCGTCATATTCCCAAGCCGCTTATCGTAATCGCGGTCCTTGCCGTCGTTTGCGGCGGTGCCTATTGGTTCGTGACGACCGATCCCATGGGTGTTATGCCCGGCTTCTACGACCAGTTTGGCCAAGCTGCACAGACCACCTTCCCCACGCGCCAAAAGGGCGAGGCCACTGAGGACGATACCAAGCAGGACGATTCTGCGGAGGTGGTCCAGGAAGAAACCGTGCTCACCGATGATCAGCTCTATACCAGGCTCGACGGTCTGTATCAGACCATCGTGTCCTACGCTGACGAGGACCAGATCGGCGAGGTCATCGATTCCTTTAACAACGGCTATCTCCGAACGCCGCTGTCCACCCGTCAGGAGCTGTCGCAGAGTGCCTACGCCCTGCGTGACCAGATAAAAAAGACGCAAGATGAGCTTAACAACCTGAAAGTACAGGACGATACGGTCTATGCGGATGACATCGCCCACTTAAAGCAGCTTGCCGAGTGGATGTATGAGCGCGTTGACGTGATCTGCCAGAGCTGGGATATCTCGCTGGCCATTCCCGATGGCGAGTCGATGAGTTCCCACCAAAGCGAGATCCTGGCGCCCATCGCGCAGGGTGGCAACAGCGCGCTGAACCAGTACGATGCCAATGTGGGTTCCTGGAAGCCGCAGCAGCGTTCCTAAAATTAGTTCGCCATAGTCGGCATAACCTACGTGCGCAATTGATGTAAGCCCGTGCTTATTGCTACAATTCGTACAAATATGCTTTAAACGCACGAGGAAGGAACCACATGTTTGGTTTTAAGAAAGAGCTCTACACGCCCGAGTATCAGCTTGTCGGCGACGAGTGCGCCGTAATCGAGACGTCGAAGGGTACCATCAAGGTCAAGTTTGACGGCGAGGGCGCTCCCATTCATGTCGCGAACTTCTGCGAGCTTTCCACGATGGGCTTCTATGATGGCCTTAAGTTCCATCGCTATGTGCCCGGTTTTGTTATCCAAGGTGGCGACCCCAATACCCGCGACATGTCCGGCGCCGACGTCGCCGCCGGTCTTGAGGGCCCCGACGGCATGCCCGGTACCGGTGGCCCCGCTACTGCATCAAGGGCGAGTTTGCCACCAATCCGCGCAACAGCCATGTCGATGGCGCCCTTGCCATGGCACGCTCCATGGATCCCGATTCCGCGGGTTCGCAGTTCTACTTCTGCCTGGGTGCCCAGCATAACCTCGATTCTGGTTACACCGTCTTTGGTACCACGGTCGAGGGTCTCGATGTGATTTCGCAGCTGCGTGCCGGCGACGAGATCGTCCATGTCGAGATCGTTCACGAGTAAAGGGGACTTCCTTGAATAGCCAGCTGATCCAACAGGGCCGCGCCGCTTACCGCGCGGGTGATTTTTCCGCTGCAGCCCAGATGCTTGGGGCGGCAAAGACTCCCGATGAGATTATGGGCGAGGCCGATCACCTTCGTGGCAACGCCTTGATGCACCTGGGCATGTATGCCGAGGCCGCCGAGGCCT
>URNQ01000211.1 GCA_900549245.1 uncultured Collinsella sp. | reverse complement strand
ATCGTTGATACAACCCCCGCAAGGGGGGCCAGCCGCGACTTTAGTCGCATCCGCACCGGCATCGGCAACCCTCCCGGCAAGATGGCCGTGGCAGACTATGTGCTCAAGCAGCTGCGCGCCCGCGAGGCCGAGGACTTCCAGGACACCTGCGCCCGCGCCGCAGATGCCGCCGGTTTGGCCATCGTCCACGGCGTAATCTACGCCCGCGATCACGTAAACGGTGCCGCTTCCGCCAACGGCAAGCACTAAAACCTACCATTTAGGGATGTTTATTTTGGCAGGTTTTATCTACAGAAACGCCCCGGTGGCCGCATCGCAATAAACCCCGCGCTGCCATACACGCATAACACCCCAAAGGGGGCCGGCCTCATCACAACCCGAGGCCGGCCCCCTTTGCCGTTTTGCCTGATAAAACCGACCAAAATAAACCTATCCCTATTTGGTAGGTCGAAGTGGATAAACCCTTTTCCCAACCGCCGAAGACACACGTAAACAGCATGTCCATGAGGGTATAATTTGCACCGTATGTCTGCACAACGCCTGTGCGCGTACGGTTTTACTCGGGCTACCGTCCATTTCCGTGGAGGCACGGTTCGGCGGCCCTAACAAGAGAGGGGTTCTATGTATAAGATCCTGGAGAAGACGCAGTTCTCGGAGAAGGTGTTCAAGTTCCGCATCGAGGCGCCCGCAATCGCCAAGCATGCGCACGCTGGACAGTTCCTCATGGTTCGCGCCAACGAGACGGGCGAGCGCGTCCCGTTTACCCTGGCCGGCTGGAACGGTGACGAGGGCTGGGTCGAGTTCATCTTCATGGTGATCGGCAAGACCACCGAGATGCTTTCCACCTACGAGGCCGGCGAGTCGCTGCGCGACGTCGTGGGCCCGCTGGGCGTTCCCACCGAGATGGCCGAGGGCCCCTGCGCCGTCATTGGCGGAGGCGTCGGCCTGGCAATTGCCTTCCCGGTCGCCAAGCACCTGGTCGAGACCGGTCACGAAGTTCACGCCATCATGGGCGCCCGCACCAAGGACCTCCTGCTCATGGAGGACCAGTTCCGCGAGCTCCTCGACGAGGACCACATCCACATCACCACCGACGACGGCTCCTACGGCGAGCAGGGCGTTGTCACCGCTCCGCTGGAGCGCCTGCTGCAGGACAAGGCCGTGAGCCAGGTCTTCTGCGTCGGCCCCGTTCCGATGATGAAGTTCTCGACCCTCACCGCCCAGAAGTACGACACCCCCATCACCGCGTCGCTCAACCCCATCATGGTTGACGGCACCGGCATGTGCGGCTGCTGCCGCGTCGAGGTGGGCGGCGTGACCAAGTTCGCTTGCGTCGACGGCCCCGACTTCGATGCCACCCTGGTCGACTGGGATGACCTTCGTGCCCGCCAGGCCGCTTACCGTTCCGAAGAGGGCGAGTCCCTCAAGGCCTATGAGGAAAAGAGCTGCGCATGCCACTAGTTAACGGTCGTTTCGTTGCCGATATGAAGTCGCCCCGCACCCCCGATAACGAGGAGCCGGCTGCCGAGCGCGCCTGCGACTTCCGCCCCGTCGACAAGGGCTTCACCGAAGAGATGGCGCTGGCCGAGGCCGAGCGCTGCCTCAACTGCAAGAAGCCGTTCTGTGTTGAGGGCTGCCCCGTCAACATCAACATCCCCCGCTTTATCGAGCAGATCCGCGCGAAGGACTTCGGCGGCGCTCTCGATACCATCCGCGAGGACTCCATGCTTCCCGCCATCTGCGGCCGCGTCTGCCCGCAGGAGAACCAGTGCGAGGGCAAGTGCATCCGTGGCAAGAAGTCCGAGCCCGTGGCCATCGGCCAGCTCGAGCGCTTCCTGGGTGACCGCCCCGAGCTCGCCTCCACGCCCAAGATGGCCCCCAAGAACGGCAAGAAGGTCGCTGTCGTCGGCTCCGGCCCGTCCGGCATCACCTGCGCCGGCGAGCTCGCCCGTAACGGCTTTGACGTTACCGTCTTTGAGGCCTTCTTCACCGGCGGCGGCGTGCTGGTCTACGGCATCCCCGAGTTCCGTCTGCCCAAGGCGGTCGTCAAACGCGAGATTGACGGCCTGGAGGACATGGGCGTCAAGTTTGAGTACAACTCCGTCGTGGGCAACATGGCCACGGCCGAGGAGCTGTTCGAGCAGGGCTTCGACGCCATCTACGTGGCGACCGGCGCTGGCCTGCCCAAGTTCCTCAACGTCCCCGGCGAGAACCTGCCCAACGTCTTCTTCGCGAACGAGTACCTCACCCGCGTGAACCTGATGAAGGCCAACAAGTTCCCCGAGTACGACACCCCCACCAAGCACGGCAAGAACGTCGTTGTCTTTGGCGGCGGCAACGTGGCCATGGACGCCGTCCGTACCGCCAAGCGCCTGGGCGCCGAGCACGCCATCATCGCCTACCGTCGTACCGAGGACGAGATGCCCTGCCGTCGCGCCGAGCTGCACCATGCTAAGGCCGAGGGCGTCGAGGTTCTGCCGCTCGTCTCCCCGCTCGAGTTTGTCGCTGGCGAGGACGGCTCCGTGTGCGCCGTCAAGGTCCAGAAGATGGAGCTCGGCGAGCCTGACGAGTCCGGCCGTCGTCGCCCGGTGCCCATCGAGGGCGCCATCGAGGAGATCCCCTGCGACGTCGCGATCTCGGCTATCGGCACCAACGCCAACCCCTTCGCTGCCAAGATCGGCGGCAAGATGGAGCTCAACAAGTGGGGCTACATCGTCGCCGACGAGGAGACCGGCCAGACCACCGATCCCCGCATCTGGGCCGGCGGCGACATCGTCACCGGTGCCGCTACGGTCATTCTGGCGATGGGCGCCGGCAAGAAGGCCGCCGCTTCGATCACCAAGAGCCTGCTGGGCGAGTAATCACCTACAGCGCTAGCCACCAAACGGCAAGGTCCCCGTCGAGCACACGCCCGGCGGGGACTTTTTTATGCCGCCGCCCAAACCACCACGATGGGGCAGGCACCTTTGTGGTGGTTTGGGACTTGCCCGGTCGTTTTGTCTCAATCTGTAACAGCTGGAGTCCGTTGAGCCCTGCAGTTGTTACAGATTGAGATATTGTGCCGGCCGGCCACGCTGCATCTCAATCTGTAACAGTTAGAGACCAAATATGCCGCCTGGTGTTACAGATCAAGACGTTGGGCTGACGGCCGAACGGTTCATCTAAATCTGTAACAGTTAGAGCCATTTTCGCTGGCTTGGTGTTACAGATCGAGACTATGCAAAAGCCGAGGATAGGCACTGCCGCCAAGGCCTTCCCCTCGGCCTAAAACAAAAACCACCACAAAGGTGCCTGTGAACTGCCTCCCATTTCTTGGACATCGGGAAATGGGAGGTTTTCCATGAGTATA